>NZ_JBQKKM010000012.1:0-117085 GCF_052116745.1 Niallia sp. Sow4_A1
TACTTCCTTGGTCAACGACACTACCAGTGTCTTGTATTTCATTTAAAAAACTTAACTAAATAATAACCCAGGCCCCATCTAAAACATAGGTGGGGTCTATTTGACGCTTACGTATCAAAGGGCAATCCAAGCTTTTACCTTTTAGCCAAGCATATAAAGATATAAATAAAAAAGAACAAGATAAAAAAATATATCATTTCAATTGTAATTACAAGGAATCTCTAAGACCAGAGATATTTAGAGCTTTATTAACGAATTCCTGTAATGAGTTCTATACAACATTTTCAGTCGGAAGATATTCCAAAAGGCAATGGAATACTTTAATTGAAAAATTTGTTAATGATACAATAGAAAGTGAACGCTACATAAATGTTCCAAAACACAAGATTAAAGGAATTGCATACAAATGTCTGGAAAGAATTATTGATCATAATGATTATAAACATTCTAAGGCATTTGCCGATTATCAAGAAGTGATGAAAGAGATGTATAGTAGTGATAATACTAGAGTTTCAAATCCTCATATATATAATTGGTTAGAATAAGTCAATAGAAGTCCATAGTTAACCCAAACTAAACAAAAAGATGGTAAACCTAGAAATAAATGTATTTATGAGGATTATCTTTTAAATTATGATGAACTAACAAGTAATATTCGTTTTTATATTAAGCAAAAAACAGAGTGCAATAAAGTGTATTATCGAGATGTATAAATAATAATCGTTGATCGGCTGCTAAAAATGGAAGAAAGATAACCTAATAACACATTGGAGATAGCAT
Source organism: Niallia sp. Sow4_A1 (assembly GCF_052116745.1). Classification (NCBI taxonomy): domain Bacteria; kingdom Bacillati; phylum Bacillota; class Bacilli; order Caryophanales; family Bacillaceae; genus Niallia; species Niallia sp. Sow4_A1. Next base: position 781 of record NZ_JBQKKM010000012.1, read on the forward strand.
AACCGACCAAGATATCGGTTTCTATACTAAACAAAAGCTGTTTTCATGGGGCGTGACCGCAAATCTAGTAGGAACGATGATAAATGGAAATTCTCAAAGAGGAGAGGGAAAAGAAGGATGGGAATTTGCTAATTTTATAGGTCTTGATAACACATATATGGGCGGCAATATTATTACGCGTTCAGAAACTGGAGAAAATACTACTCTTTATCAAAATCCATCTTTAAAATTAGCAACAGAAGAAGAAAAAGTAGCTCACCCAACATGGTATTTTAGAAATACGGGTGCTAATGTAGAAAAAAGTTATGCTGAAGACAATGATAAAACAGGAGACTTTTATATATGACTGTGCATTGTGTTTATCTGCGCATAATATTGCTAGTCCTGACATGTTAACTATAGCACTAAGCGTAAATGACTTTTTTCAAGAGACGCAGGAAATAATATTAGCTAATAGCCGTTTAGGATTAGAACTAATGGTTAAGTAAATTAAAGTAACTTTACCTGACGTTAAAATAGGTGTTAATCCTACTACTGTTTGATGGGTATGTATAATGGCGGAATTGGCAGACTAGCACGACTTAAAATCGTATTCCTTCTGGAGTGTCGGTTCGACCCTGATCACCGGTATTACCTAGTGAATATAAGTTAAGATGAAAAACTCACAAATGTTGTTATATCAGCATTTGTGAGTTTTTTTGTTATGTAAGAAAACGATAGAAAGCGATACGTTTTTAAAAAATAATGCAACAAAAAATGCAAATAGATCCTCATTAAATAATCACCTTTAGTTCTGTGCATAATGTATTATTAGGACGTAAATTTACTCTTTTGGGAACCCATTTTTCGTTGCGACACCATCACGTTTACGAACATCTCCGTGAGATATAAACTTCATTACTTTATCTGAATACAGCCATTGAAATGTACCACCTATGACATAATGCCTGCCACCAAATGACAATAAGTGTACCTAAAAGACAGACTGTTTACCACTGCAATGCTTTTGGTGATAAAAGATATAAAACCATAGTTTTAGAGGTTAAAAAAATTTAATTGATTTTAAATAAAATGAGGTTTTCTGCAAACGGGAAAGATTAACCTTTTGTAACACGTAGTAGACTCTTACTGTGCAGTAAATAATTTCGTTTATGAAAGAATGTACTTCATTTAAGAGGTTATATTTATCGGAGTAGGTATTCAATAAGCGTCCAGTTAATTCGATAAGCTATGTTTGAAAATATAAGATAGAAAGATTGAGGGGCATAAAACTAAGAATAAATAGTGATATATACTTATCTTTAAGTTATAATGTATATATTTGGATTAAGGCATAACATTACAATTTTTGCTAATGTTGAGGGGGATTATCTTGAAATTAAAAGAAATATCTATCAAAAAGTTATTTGGTATATTTGATCATGATATCAAATTAAATGTCGATAGAGGAATAACAATTGTAATTGGTGAGAATGGATTAGGAAAAACAAAAATTTTAGAAGTGGTAGAGGCATTTTTTAAAGGCGAGTTTTATAAACTTTTAAATGTTGAATATAAAAGTCTTATTCTAAAATTTGAAGATAATGTTTCTTGGGAAGTTTTCAAAAATGAGTCTGAAGAAAAAGAAATTGTACTTTCTATTAATCAAAAAGGAAAAGGTACTGAAGAAAAAGAGACGTTTCTAATAGATTTGGATGTATATTCACCAGAACGAATTAGAAGAGAAGCATTAAATATAGTAAGGATGAGTAATAATTTAAGAAGATTTAACTCTGACACATGGCAGCATAAAATAACTGGGGAACTTTATAATTCATTAGAAATTATTGAAAAATTTGGTGTAAACCAGTCAAAGCTTTTTCATAATTTCTTTATTAAAGATTTAGATTTACCTCAGTGGTTTGTTGATAGATTTGAGAAAGTACAGGTCTCTTTAATAGAAACACAACGAGTTTACAATTTTGAAAACCCTGATAGAGCGCCCGTTGAAACTGTTAAAAAATATTCTAAAGAGTTAACAGAACTGATAAAACAAAAATTAACAGAGTCTACAGAGTTATCCTCCAAACTAGATAGAACATACCCTAATAGACTAGTTAACGAATTAAAAAAAGGTAATCGTAATTTATCTGAGGAAGATTTGAATTATGAACTTAATGCTCTAGAAGATAAGCGTAGTTTACTTGATGAAGTTGGGTTAGTGGAAACTGATAAAAATTCGGATCTTCTTTTAATAGATAAACCAGAAGATACTGTGAAAAATGTTCTTATGTTATATGTTAGGGATAGTTTTGATAAGTTAAGCATATTTGATGAAATTGCAGAAAAAATCAGATTGTTATTAAACATTATTAATGAAAGATTTAAACATAAAAAGTTATATGTAAATAAAGATAAGGGATTTGTTTTTAAATCTACCGTGCTAAAAGAAGAAGATATTTATAAAGAAATTCCTTTAGAACAACTTTCTTCTGGAGAAAAAAATGAGTTAATCTTATTTTATAACTTGATATTTAATACTACTCCTAATTCTTTAATTTTAATCGATGAACCGGAAATATCCTTACATATTTCATGGCAAAATAAATTTATTTCAGATTTGAAAGAAATACACAATTTAAATAAACTAGATATTCTTATAGCTACACATTCCCCAGATATTATATCAAATAATTGGGATTTAAAAGTTGAATTACTAGGGGTGGAGTAATGTTTGAGCATATGACACCCGAGAGAACAGCAAATGCAATAATGCAAGATACCACATTTAATGGGACATATTTAATTGTTGAGGGTATGAAAGATTTTAATCTATATAATAAATTCATAAATGTTGGTGATACAGTAGAAATTAAACAAGTTGGGGGTAAGGAAAAAGTTATAGAAGTTATAAAAATTTTAGAGGAACGACAGTTCGAAGAAAAAATAGGAATAGTAGATACGGATTTCTCCAAAATTTCGGAGAGAGACCTGTTAATAGCAAGTGTTTTTTCAACAGATTATCATGATAGCGAAGTAATGATGTTTAAATCACCAGCATTAGAGACGCTATTATATATCTATGTTAAAAAGGATAAGTTAGAAGAGTTTTTGAATGGAAGAGATCTAAGGGCGACTTTGTTAAATATCGCTAAAGAAATAGGTTTATTAAAACTAGCGAATTACCTACATAGTTTTGGATTGGCATTTAAGCCAAAAAATATAGATGGTAATACACTGAAATACAAAAATTTTATAGATGAGAGAACATTACAGTTTAAAGGTAAAGAAGAATTAATTAATACTGTTTATAACTATTCATTAAGTAGATCTAGTCAAGTAGCTGATAAAGAGTTAGTGCATGAGAAGTTTGACGAGTTATCAAACAAAGAATACGATTTTCTGCAACTAGTAAATGGGCATGATTTATCAAATATTATATTCTTATTATTAAAAAAAGCTCTTAGAAGCACTAAAAAGTCATTGTCTGATTATAATACTATTGAAGATTCATTTATTATGTCTTATGAAGCAAGATATTTTATAGAGACCGAGTTATTTCAGAATCTTTATAAATGGTCAAATTTGAATGATGTAAACCTTTTTAAGGAAGATATTAAAGAACTTTATCAAAAAATGAATCTTATTGAGGTTTAATCAATCTTTTCACCAAACCTTATTTTAAACCAACAATTAAGAATATTACTAGTATTACTTTTAATGAAGTTGAAAAAATCGAGATACGGATAGAAGTATAGAAATTTTAAGAAGCTTTAAGGCTCTTCTCAAATAGTAAATAGTGATACAGGGGCTATAAATTACAATTTTTTTGCTGCGAAGTACAACGATACTATTCTATAGATAATGAATCTCCACAATCGGTGTGATTGCGGAAGACAATCTTCTCGTCACAATCATATGATTAAAGAAATAAAAACCAGCCACTTACAAAATACTGTAAGTGGCTGGTTACTATTAATATTACAATAATCCAAAGAATAACTAATAATTTTGTTATCAAGAGAGTTATATTGCCATCTTATCGAATATATAAACTGTTTCTTGTTCATCTATAATAAGTCGTTCATTTAGTAAGTGAGCATATTTTTTCATAGTTGTATCAATATTACTATGTCCTAACCTTTCACTTACATAATGTATTGATACATTTGGTATGTCAACACAAAACTAGACAACTTTTTTAAGGTGTTTCCATTTATATTCGATTGGGCTTAAATAATCCAAGGTTCCATGAATTCGATGTAATTAAACCAATTGACATAGCCTTATAATCCCTTTGATAATTCTTCTAAACTAGTAAAATGTCTTTTTCTGATAAACTCTGTTTTGATGATTTTAAAGGTTGCTTCTGCTACGGCATTATCATATGGGCAGCCTTTCCTGCTTAATGATCGCGTAATATGAAATGTCTCTAGGGCTTCATCTATCAGCTTATGTTTACATTCATTTCCACGATCTGTATGGAAATATGGAATGTTTCGCAAGTCCTTCTTAATGGAGGAAAAGGCACGGTATACAAGTGCTGCATCTTTGTGCGGGCCCGTACTATATCCAATAATTTCTCGATTAAAGAGATCAACAAATACACATACGTATTGTCATTTTTTATCGACCCTTACGTATGTTAAATCACTTACGACTACTGTTAACTCTTCTTTTTGGTGGAATTCCCGATCCAATTCATTTTGCTGATTCGATTCATTACACTTGGCAGAATGCGGTTTAAAGTGGACTACTGTGTAAGCTGAAACTAAACCTTGTTCTCGCATAATCCGGCCAATTCGGCGTCTAGAAACGATGAATCCTTGTTTTTTAAATTCTACCTTTATCTTACGAGTTCCATAGTTTTCTCGGCTTAAGTGAAAGATTTCGATGATTTTTGTTGTCATCTCATCCTCTGACGGTCTTTCCTTTGTCTCATAATAATAAGTGCTTCTTGAAAGTTGTAGGACTTTGCACATTGCTGATATCGAGTACTTGTGCTGATTGTTCTTTACCACATTTACTTTCGTCCTAGTATCAGCGCTGCTTGCTTTAAAATATCATTCTCCATCTGTAGCTGTTTTAGCTCTTTACGTAATTGATTTAGTTCTTTTTATTCAGGAGTTAAATTGTCTTTCTCCTGAAAGGACCCGGACATTTGATGTTGATTAATCCACTTGTCTAGTGAAGAAGGCGTTAACTCATACTCACGAATAATATCTCTTCTTGGTTTTCCGTTCAGATATAGTTGCACCATTTGTTGTTTAAATTCGGCGGTGAAAGTTCGGCGTGTTTTTTTGGTCATGGTAGATTCTCCTCTGATTGTCTTATTCGCATTCTACTTGACCTTAAAATATCTGTCCAACTAAGTATAGACTATCCAACAGTCTTGCTAATTTGCATGGGGTTATTCATACGGAATTGCATAGTGTAGTTCATAAGATTTTACATTCGAATAAAGAATATTTAAAAGTAATTAAATTAATAATAACGGACAAAATTTCTTGCTCATCGTCAGCTTTCCAAATGCTATCAGAAATAAAATCTCCTTTATGTGGAATAATATTTGATTCAAAGCTTTTTCGGATAGTTGACCAACCTTTGTTGAATGTTTTCAAATGAATTAATGAGATAAAGTAATTTCCATAATATCACCGCCTTTTTTGTTTGTTCTAGATAGAGAGATATTAAGAATTGTTTATGATTGCATGCTAAGTGGAGTGACAAGGCAGCAGATAGCGGTTCATTTAGAAATTTCAAGAGATTCTGTGGACAAGCTTCGTTCCGACATAAAGGCGCAAATCGGCACAAATACGACTTTTTCCAAAGTTTTGCACGGAGAAAAAGTGGCAGTGTAAAACGGAAGGCAGGACGGGTAGGCAGTTAACAAGCTGTTTCCTCTATTTTTGTTCGAGAACTTCACCTTTCTCGGTATTATAATTTATTTTTATATTCTGCCAGAGGCCTTTTAAACCTACACCACACGGTAAATAAGATAAGCTGGAGCATAAACGTGGTCGACCCTTTTATCATGTAAGATGCAAATCCTTACCTGCATTTTATAATTTATTTTTATTGAAAATTGCTATCCAAAGCTGTAAAGGTGAAGTATATAGTTATGTATGGCCATGCACCACGAGGGGGGTGTGGTTATCTCAGATGAAGTAAAAAAGACACCGATTCAAATAGGAAGATGTCTTTTTCGTTGCGGTTTAATTTATTTTTATAAAAATCTAAAACCACATTTATAATTTATTTTTATTTAAGGTCTCAACCCCCTCATTGAGGGAGAGAGACCATATTTTGTCGTTTTAATTGGTAATTATTCAAGCAATTTATTCAATGTTTCAAGCATTTCTATAGTATTTGAATCGCCCTTTGTATATAGCAGAATCAATAGTATGATAAACAAAATGATTAAATAGATATCAATAATTAAAATAGGTTTGTCGTTAATCCATATCTTTATTCTTAGTTTTTTAAAAAATAGCTCTTTTAGCATTGTAAACCTCCTAAATAGAGGCCTCTCTCTTTAATAAAAAGTTTAATGGATTCCAGTAAGAAAATCAATGGGGATATCATGGGTAAATCCAGTTGTATCAAGGGTTTATAGACGATTATAATTTACTCTTATAATTCAAAGGAATTTTTATATAATTTATTTTTATGAAAAGTTAATTGCAGGAAAATATCTCCTTTTGTCGAATAGTATATCTAATAAATTTAAGGGGGAATTTACATAGATACTTTTTTACTCAGAGAGAAGCTAATTCAGGTGATTCAAGATAATATTCCTAGTATTAGATTTGATTTTTCTTTGAAAGAAGAACGATTTAAGCAAGAAAGAGTCAATGCATTTATTCCTAATGAACAGAGTAAACGATGGATGATGTTAGATGCTACTAAAAACTTTCTGCATGTAGCAATGGATCATAATAAAGGTGATATTGATGAGCAAGAGTTAAGAGAACTTAATATTCCATATAAGATAGATGGTACAAGAGGGTTAACAAGGATATATTTACATAGTGATAATGCAGTTGAGCTTTATGTGTTTGATGAAAAATTAGTTGATTTTGAGGATAATAAGTTCTTGGAATTCTTACATAAGCATTTTTCTTCCTATGTTAAAAGAGTAAGTACTGCAAGGATAAGAAACTAAATAGATTGAATGATAAGCATCCGAATTGGGATGCTTTTTCTTTTGTCCAAAACAAACATAAATATCGGAGGTGGCAGGTGATGTAGCATGGCTGAAAAATATGTTCAAGCTGAGAAAGGTTATGTCAAGGGCATGGAATATAAGGATATTGCAGAGAAATATGGTGTCTCCATTAATACTGTAAAGTCATGGAAAAAACGATATGGTTGGAATTGAGATAGGGATGCACCCAAAGAAAAAAGTGTGCACACAAAAAAACGAGGTGCACCAAAAGGAAATATTAATGCTAAAGGCAATAGTGGTGGTGCCGCTCTTAAAGGTAATTCCAATGCTGTTACTCATGGACTCTTTGCTAAATTTCTTCCTGATGAAACATTAGAAATAATGGAGCATATAAATGAGTGTTCTCCAAAAGAGTTAATATGGGACCAAATACAGTATGCCACTATTATTCGAGCGCAAAAGATTATGCTGGTGCAGGATAAGCATGAAATGATTAAAGAGTTGAAAAAAACTAAATATGAATATTATCCACGCCCTGAAGAAGAGGGTGGCGGTGTTGAACAGACAGTTATAGAAGAAGAGTTTCAGTTTGCATGGGATCGCCACGCTACTTTCTTAAATGCACAATCAAGAGCAATGGGAGAGTTAAGATCCTTAATAAAACAGTTTGTGACAATTGCAGGTGAAGCGGATGAAAGACGTATGAGATTAGAAATGATGAATCTGCAAATGGATAAGATTCGAGCTGATACTGAAAAAGTTAAGGCCTCTTCTAACAATGGTGATACTGGTATGAGTGTGATGATTGTGAACGATCTTAATGATGATGACTAATCCAATCAAAATAAGTTTGAAAAAAGTTGTTGGTAAGGGATACGGGAAGTACTGGAACTATAAAGGGCGTTACCGAGTAGTTAAAGGCGGTCGTGGTTCAAAAAAATCTACAACAACAGCATTAAATATGATTTATAGGATAATTGAGTATCTGCTATATAATCTATTGGTTGTTCGTAAAGTGTTCAAGGATCATAAGGATTCTACTTACGCTCATATTGAAATGGGCAATGCGACAGCTGGGAGTGGAGCATTTATTTCACTGTACAACTAGTCCATTAGAAATAAGGTATAAACCTACTGGCCAGAAGATACTTTTTCGTGGTTTAGATGACCCGATGAGTATCACCTCTATTACGGTTGAAGTGGGTTATTTGTGTTTTGCTTGGTTTGAAGAAGCCTACCAAATATTAAATGAGGATGACTTTGACAAAGTGGATATGTCTATCCGCGGTGAATTGCCTCCTGGTTACTTCAAGCAGATCAGCATCAGCTTTAATTCCTGGAATGAAAAGCACTGGCTTAAACGGAGATTCTTTGACGTTCAAGTAGATAATACTCTAGCCATGACAACCAATTACATGTGTAATGAGTTTCTTGGTGAGGATGATAGAGTATTATTTGGAGAACAACCCAAGACGTTATAAAATAGAAGGCTTAGGAGAATGGGGAATTGCCGAAGGTGCTATATTCACCAATTGGCATGAAAAACTATTCGATAAAAATGAAATTATTAAGCGATCTGGCATTAAATCTGCTTTTGGTATGGACTTTGGATTTACAGTGGACCCAAGTACATTATCATGTGCTCTCGTCGATGTTAAAGCAAGAGAGATTTATCTATTTGATGAAATGTATGAGAAGGGCTTAATAAATAATGAAATAGCTGAACAGGTTATAAGAATGGGTTATAGCAAGGAAATGATTATTGCTGATGCAGCAGAAAAGAAAAGTATTGAAGAGATTAGGCGTTATGGTGTACGTAAGAGATTAAGCTAGCTGAAAAAGGACCGGACAGTGTAAAAGCAGGTATTCAGTTCCTGCAGCAATTTACCATTTACGTTCACCCAAATTGTACAAACTTTGCTATGGAATTAGCTAATTATGTATGGGATAAAAATAAAGAAGGTAAGTTTATCAATAAACCAATTGATGAATACAACTATTTAATTGATGCGTTATGAAAATTAATCTAATTAATAGAAAAAACGTAATCATGTTATGAGAAATATTAATAATTTTTCAAAAAATATGATGTTAAGGTGTATGAGAGTGAATCAAAATGGGATGGTTGAAATGATTAGAAAATTTAAAATTCAGACTATTATACTATTATACTATTATTTTAGTGTATAATTTTCTTGTGAAATTTTATCCAATTGACTAATGTGTAAATAGTAAGGGGAGGAAGATTAATTAATGCACAATAATACAAAAGAGAATTCACCTTTAAGTATTAATTGGAACCAGGTTAAGAATAGTTTACAAGTTGCTTTGAAATATGAGGAATTGGATTTTTTGTCAAGTAAAGATCATTCAGGACTTTTAATTTCTACATTAAATTTTAAAGTTAATAATAAAGGGTTTATTAAGTTAGCAGAAGACTTGTATATAAAATTCTCCTTTGGTTATGTTCCGGATAGGTTAGTGATTAAGGAGTTACCTCATAATGTATTAAAAATAGGTTTTAGTCCTAAAAATAAATTGGTAAGTTGGACAGTATTTTTAGATTTACCATTTACAAAAATTTTAAGCGGTGATATTTTCATTGAATCAACGTCTACTTTTATAAGCAAAGAGTTAGAAGGGATGTACTATAGCATTATTGTGACAAGTCGTAATCCTCTATCTTCATCAAGCCAAGATAGAAACATAATTCATAAAATTATTGAGAAAGCAAAAAAGAATGATTTTATAGCAGCAGATAAATTTAAATATTTCCATAGTCCAAATATAGATGGACTGAGAAATAAAAATGAGTATTTTGCAGGTACAGGAAGTAATATAACAAGAAAATCGTATTAAAATAAATGCAATATTGGTTTGAAATTTGAAAAGTTAATAGGAATGTACAAATAATGATGTAATTAATTAAATAACACCGTGTTCTCTATTTGTGATAGCGGTAAAAAGGTCAACTTTATAAAGAAAAGAATAACATTATCCAAAAAGATGCTATAGAACAAAAAGCAGGTTGAAAAATAATTTAGAGGAAATGGGACTAGACAGAAAAATTGAATTATTTTCAATATTAAAAAATATTTAGAATAAGTACATAAATCAATAAATTCAGTAACTATTAATTTTTAATATCATTCTAGGTATCTAAAATATAGCAAGTAAAAGAAAAAAATAATATATCAAGTTTTCAGACTGTAGACAAGGTTGGCATAGCTAACCTTGTTTTTTAAAGAAAAGAAATTAGAGAATTTAAAACAATTGGTTTTCTGCCATCTTTGTTAGGTGAAAATAACTATTATTCACGGTTCCACTAGGGAACTTAGAATAATACCTGTTTCAGTCTTTTTTGGAAATAATCACACAAAAGAGCAGGAAAATTACGGGATTATATGGTAAGATAGTAATATAAAAATAGTAAATGTAATTATTTGGTATGTACATCGTGGATATGCCAACTAGAGGTGAAAGTAAAATGGAACAAGTTGAAAAACTAGAAAAAAAGATAAATCCTTTTGTGAACTTCATGCAACAGTATGACTTAACGACTGCAGATTATTCAAAAATTTTTGATGAACATACTACTACTATTCAATACAATATTGATACAAATATAAATCAACAAATTATCAATATATTTCAAGAAGCACCTCGTTCTGTCATCATTACTGGTAATGCAGGTGATGGAAAAACACGTATATGCCGTAATGTATATGAAGCAATTTCTAAAAAAACTTTTCAAGGGTGGCCAGAAAGTGGAATTGACGAGTTTGTTGTTAATAATTATACAATTAGGATTATTAAAGATTTATCAGAATTACAGGATCATATAATCCTTGAAGAGTTAAAAAGATTGCAAGAATCATTACATAGTTTGACGAAAATTTATTATTTAATTGCTGCTAATGAAGGAAAGCTTACATATTTTTTAACAAAATACCCGGAATTGACAAATCTTAAAGAAGTTATCATTCCACAATTTTCACCAATACATAAGCAGCAGTTTGATCAATTACAAGTGTTTAATTTACTTCATGTTTCTTCATCTGTTTATGCACAACGAATTATAAGTGAATGGAATCAGGAAGAGAATTGGCAAGTGTGTTCAGGATGTAATAAACAAAAACAGTGCATTATTAATCATAATCATCGGGCGCTTTCAACTAAAAAAACAGCTGGTCGCCTGTTAGGTGTGTATCGTTCTTTAGATGGTAAACATGGACATATGACAATGCGAGAATTGCTTATTCATCTAGCTTATACACATACAGGCGGTTTATATTGCAGAGATATTCATAATTCGGATTCAAAAGAACTGCAACAACAAGCAAAAAAAGTATACTATGAAAACTTTTTTGGGCACAACATTGCAAAAGAAGTTTTTGAAGAAATTGCTGGAATTCAAGAAATGAGAGCATTTGACCCAGGGTATTTATCAGATTCTATGATTGATGACTTTATTATGAATGGCGATTTATCTAATCAAGAAACTAGCCTTTCACATCAGGAACTGTTTGGAGAAAGTATTGATACGGAATATGGATATTTTTATGAAGAGTTAAGAAAATACCGTTTGAATTACCGCTCTGATGAAGATGAAGGAAAAAAAATAGCGGAAAAATGGTTGCCTCGTCTTCGTAGAAAGTATTATTTTGAGTATAAAAGTAGCAAGTCGATTGAAAAGTTAGTTCCTTATCGCTATCGCAAAATATTCCTTGATATTTTAAAATCACCGGAAAAAATGTCGTTAGATATAAAAAGAGATTTAGTATCAGGAGTAAACACATACTTTTCTAAGAGGTTGGTTTATTCTCCTTCTCATGCTCTATATGTTACTTCTGAAAATTTATTTGTCCATGATGTTATTAATTCGGGAGATATAAGGTTTGAAGTTTCACCAAGCGATTTAAATTTAGATCGTAAGGCATCTTACTTCACGATGAAAATTAAAGGTGTCACATTAAACATTAACCTCTTAACATTTGAATACTTACTTCGTTTAGCAAATGGAGGAATGTTTAATGTCTTAAAAGAAGACATTGAAATATTGTTAAATAATTTCAGAAATAAGTTAATTTCTTTAAGTCAGACTGAAGGTTCTGTGTTGAAAATTTTAAAATTTGATACGTCTCACGGAGCATTTGTTTTAAAAGAAATACAAATTCAAACTGATGATGAGACAGAACAAGAGGAAGAAGAGGAAGATGAATATGAATGGTGAAGTGAATGAGATGGAAGCCGCAAAAGAAAATATTCAATTTTCTAGTCAAATTTCTGAAAAAATTTGGGGACATCGTTTTAAAGATGGTCAGCGCGGTCCTGAATATACGCTTGAGTTTTTAAATATTATGGCTGGTACTGAATATGAGTTTGGCAACAAATACTATGCTCGAAAAAAAATGGAGGAATTCAGAAAATTTGTTTTTGAAGGATCAAAAGAAGGCGCTAAGACAAAAGATGATTCTTCTAATTATGTCGAATTTGATGAAAAAAGAAAAAAAGATATTATTGATGACTTAGGGATAGATTCTTCAGAACTTGAGGATTTACAGTCGTTTTTTAAAAATTTAACCGTTCAAATGACCACTTCTAGTGGGAAAATGCTAAATCGATCCTGGTATGCGACAATGTTATTTCCATTGCACGAGTCTCTTCTTTACTTCGAATTACGAACAAATAAACAAAGTAAAAAAACGGCTTTTGAACGTAACTTTTTTGCGCGAGGTGGAGAACTATATTATTTAATGATTACATATGGAACAGAAAATGATATAGAATTACGAAAAAAAATTGAATCCAGATTAAAATCAATTATGCGTCAAAATAAAAGTATTACAGGCGTAGTAGATCGTATTTGTGAGAATTTAGGAGACGATTATAAAATTGATTTAAAGCATCCTCAAAATCCAGCAACGCTTATTAAGGATCCCTCTTTAGAAGGAATTATTCCTAACTATAAAACAAGAGAATATCCTAAGCTTCCAGATAATAACTTAGAAATCTATCATCATTTTGCTGTAGAACTCAATGCGCTGTTACAACTAGATATTGATTTATATGAGTTATTCGGGCTTCTTACATCGCTTATTTGTTTTCAATTGCATCGGTATATGCTTTATCAAGCGGAAAAGGAAAGTGAACAACAAAACATTTACTTTATTGATTGTTTAGATGGTCAGGATTCCCATGTAAAGCGTCTAGCTCAAGATTCACATAGTAAGCATGAAACATCTATTCAAAAACGGTTTGACGCTTATACAGAGGTTCGTTTAAGCAAGTTGCTTCCTGAGGAAACGGCAGTAGAAAAACTGCGTGAATGGAAAGAAAAAGCTGGGCAAAGTCAAGCTAAAAAAGAAGAAGATAGATACGAAGAATTTTTAAAGCAAATAGAGTACAAGTCGGTTCATGGAACAAAGAAAAAAGCATTGATTCAAGCGATTCAAAATCCTGATGAACAACAAGCAATAAAAATGCTAAAATTAAAAATTATTGAATTTTCACGTGATGAGTTAGCAAAAAAGCAGCTTCCGATCACAAGAACTCTAGCAAGAGATGGAGGATTTATTACAACAGGACCTGGAGTAAGAGCAAGATATGTGCTGTCTGATCAGTTTTTATGTAGCCTTGTATATGCAACATTAGAACAAGCAGAAAAAATGGATTTTCATGACTTTATGGTTGAGCTATATGAGAGATACAATATTGTTATTGGGACGGAAGAAGCAAAACGTTCTGGTTTGTATGAACGAGAAGGTGTGAATTTGCGATCTTTTGAAAATAATGAAAAAAAATTAAGGCAAAAATTGAAACAAAATGGCTTATTACAGGAATATTCTGATGCAACAGCCCTTATTAGAAACCCGTACATGGCAAAAGAAGGAGGAGTATATTAGATGGATGCAACACAATCAATTAATAAACAGCTCCTTCTAGGTTACTGGATAGCAGAGTATATTAAATCGTATCTAGTAGAAAACAAAACAAAAAACGCAGAAAAAGTTTTATTAAAAATAAATAATATTAGTAATGAATATAGCCCAGCAATTTTGAATGCCATAAACGAATTGCAATCTGAAATTGCTTTATCCTATGATCCGGTTATTAAAACAGTTGCTCCTATTGATGGATTTGAACGGTTTGCATGTCAAAGTCATGAAACAAGTGTGTGGCTTCGTAACTTTATTCGATCTGGACAAGCACTTATCCTGCTAATGAATAAAAAAACACCAGAAGCTCAAAGTTTAAAAGATATTGTTTCCGTGGATGAATCACAACTTTTATCACAGCAAGGCTTTAGAGCTCTTTCTGACATGCTGACGAATAAGGATCTTTTATCCGTGTCTGAAGTCAATGAACTGCTCCAATTTTTATCTGTCTATCAAACTGTAACGGACTCTCAGTTGTCGTTGATGCTAAACTTCTTAGAAAAAGTTATTCTACAAGCAAACCATTTGTTGATGTCAGAAAGAATCGGTCTGTCTTTAGATCAGTTAAGATTGTTTAAAGATGATTTAATTCGCACAGATAACAAAGCGATTTTAAAAAAATCAATTCAAAAAAATTACTTACTTAGTCATTTACGTAAAAGCAATGTTCATTATTTAGATCCTGAGAAAATGTTAATAAGTGTAGATTTGTTTATTCAAAATGAACAAGAAAATGGTTATATAAGTGACGTATGGGATTTGTTTGAAGGGAAAGAGGCACAGCTTTTAGAAAAAGCTTCTGAATTTGTGTACCAGCAAAATAAAGACTTTTTAGAAGTTCCTTATTCTGCTGCTGAAAAAATATTTAATTTTAAATTTCCTACTGGTATCAAGAATCGACTTATAAATGTTCGTGATCGTATGTTAACAAGTTACAGTGAAAAAATTGAACAAGCTAGCACGCGAGAAGAAGTTGAACATTTAGAAAAAGAAAAGCGGAAAAAAGAACAAGAGTTTGATGCGGGTGTAGAAGCAGTTTTAGAAAAAAAAGACCTTGAAGCAGTTCGGAGTTTTCGCGAAGAGTTTGCCGATCATATTGAACGTGAAGGAATCATTAAATCTATTGTCAATGTGGAAAACAAGCTTGAAAATCCTTCCGAGTATGTAGGATTATTAGAAGGTTTATTCTCGGAAATGCTAGTTATGATAGAAAAAGTTGAGGAAGAAGATTTTTATGGGAAACTTTCTTTTCAAATTTCAAAAACATCAAAAGAAGTAGTACCGAAAGCATACTTGGATTTTTTAAATTATCATCTTCAAGCAATTTCGTTATTATCGAATAACATTATAATAGAGAAAATTAATGAAGAAGATTCAGAAGCTACTCAATTACCAGAACTCATATCATTTGATATTAACTTAATGAGGAATGAAGAAAAGCTTGATTCTACTAATTTTAAAATTGAAACTACAGCTTTTCAAATAGAGAACAATAGCTTTTTTGATTTTTATGATGAGATTGCTCATAATGGAAAACTTGGGTATGTGGTAATAGATTCATTGCAAAAAAACACGAAATTTTTTGAACAAGAATTGGAAGAAATAAAAGCAGCAAGTGAGTTAAGTGATCGAAAATTAATTCCTCATATTGAGGCTTTTTCAACTTTTAATAAACAGTATTTAACTATGGTTCAACGTTCTATTGAACAAGGCTGGACAAGACAATTACTTGAAGAGACAGCTTCCTTAATAGAGGAATATTTAAAAAACACGTATTCAGATGTTCAAGCTGTTCGAAAAGTGCATGGTCTTCTTAATAAAATGGGTGTTGTAGAATTCACAGAAAGCACTAACTTATCGAGCGTTAAGAAAATTACAAAACAAATTATTTCGATTTTTAATCCAGTACGTTTTATTGCATATGGATACAAGCTTGTGCATTTTGGCAAGTTAATTGAAAACCTTTCTGATACTTCTCATGGTCTTAATCCTGCCCGGACGATTGAAGACATTCAGCAATACAAAGCATATGAACAAAATAAGCTTTCTCAGTTAGCACCAGCTTATTTGTCTACCGGTGATCAAAATGTATTTTTCTTTGAACAAGAAGAAGCTTATGGACAAGGTATGTATGTCATAGAGGAATTGAAAGAAAGTGATTCAAATCAAGCAGCAAACTTTGCTAATGAAATGTCAAAGATTGCACAAGATTATGTCCGAATTTATCCATATGCTGCAGACAGTTTAGATATTTTATTCCTCTATGTAACAAACTTGGATTATGTTAAAAAAGCAATTGAAATGCTTTTGAAAAAAGGGGACATCAAAAAATTAAATGTCACTCTGCATAGTCCATCAAAAGCAGCTGTTTTATATGATGAGTTAAATCAATGGCTTAGTGCGAAAGAAGAGTATATTACGCCTCTTCCATTATTAGGAGGACTGCCTCAGCTTGAAATTAATGTGATGCCTCATCATTCTGAGAGAAATCTTGAAAAAACACTAACAAAATCAATGGTTGATTTTGATATTGCCATTTTTGTGGATTATTTTGGTCAAAAACATAATTTAAATGTGCCAAAAAGTTTTCATCAGCGTCCGTTAAAAACTTGCCGTTTAGAAGATACAGCTTGGAAATTTGTTGATGAAACAGGTTACCGGTCTTCAGAAGAAGGAACAAGATTAATCAATTATATTTCTGATAGTCAGCCTTTGTTATTGCAGCGCTTTTATGATTTACAATATGTTTTGCAAAGTGGTATTACTGTTAGCGAAAGCAATGTTACTCAAGTATTGAGAGGACATATTCAAATTACTCATACGGAAAAAAATGCTTTATACAATTTAGTTCATGAAAAATTCAATTGGGTTGTTACATATGATAAATATATGGATCCAATGCTTGTTAGCCAAGTGACAAATAAAGCAAATATTATCAGATATCATATTGATCGTAAAGGAAAAGAAGAAGTAAAAGTGCTTGTTTCTTCATCTGAATCAATTAAGCGTTTTATGGATCAAACGGAGAATTATTATTATCATGAACGGTTATCAAATCGATTAAAAGATCTTTTATCAATTAAAGCTATTGATGAAAGTGTCGTTCGGGATGTAATTCATCAGGTAAAGCAATTATCCGGTGGTTCTGTTTTAAGATCGCTAGGACCTGGGAAATTTATTCATGAGCTTTTATCTGTTTACCTAACCGTTTTGCGTGAAAAAAATGTAAAAGATAATGAAGTAGTTCTTTGGTGTATGTGTGATGAACTTGATTGGTTCCGCAGAAACCAGAAACGCCCTGATTTACTTAAGGTATCTATACAATATAATCCAGAAGAAGAAAAATATTTGATTTCTTTTAAGTTAGTTGAACTAAAATTAGTTCACTTCAATTCCTATGAAATAGAAGTAGCTGATGCAGCCCAACAGCTACTAAGCGGCGAAAAAGTGTTGAAAACTTTTTTTGATTTTGAAATGGTGGCCGTTGATAAAGAAATGAGGCTTGGTACGATTATCAAGCTGTTGATAGAAACAAGAGCATACAATAAAAAAGAATTAGCAATATTAGAAAACTTAAAAAATAATTCAAATACAAATGTGCAATTTTTATTTGAAAAAGAGATTAATGCGTATATCTATTCACAAGATGTTCCATTTGAAACTAAGGAACAAATTGAATTGGGTCATTATGTAGATGTATTAGAAAATAATGATATTGTAACTAAAACATTTACACGCTCTTATATATTAGAAGCGTTAAAAGCTGAAAATGAAGAACCGGAGCAATCCAATCGTCAGTTGGTTGAAGAGTCTGTTTCATTTGAGGCATTTCTTGATGAAAAAGATATTATCGTGAAACATGATGAAGAAATAAAAGATAGTGACAAAGATGACGAGATCGAGGATAAAAATCCTACAGAAGACGAAGAGGATTCTAGAAATGACCTTAGAATGCCAGTAAATCCACCAGCTGTTATTATTCCTTCAACTGATGGTGACCAAGAACACTGTTATCCTGAACGGATAGCTTTAAAAAGTGTGAGAACGATTGAAAATGATAGGGAGAAAACAAAAGCCGATGAAGAGCTAGGCAGGCAATATGGACAAATTCTTCGGACGAAATTCAATTTGAATAACATTAAATTAACAGTAGATCGTACGCTTGTTGGTGCTAACGTTATTCGGGTGATTGGTAATATTCCTCCTAACCAAAGTATTACTTCTGTTGAGAAAAAAGCAAAAGACATGGCTTTATGGTTGAAAATTGATTCTGCACCTACTGTATTTAATGATAAGAATGGAATCAATATTGATATTAACCGTCCAGAACCTGAAACTGTTTATTTTGATCGGTTTATGCACCTTGTCAGAGAACAAGTTTCAGAAGAAAAGTTAACAGAAGGATTTATTGTTCCAGTTGGACTTGACCCGTTAAATAATGTTATGACTGTTGATTTCAATGGTACAGAACCACATATGCTTGTGGCTGGATCAACAGGAAGCGGTAAAAGTGTTAGTTTGAATTCAATTGTTTTTGCTTTGATGTGTTTGTATGATTTCTCAGAACTTCAATTTGTTTTTATTGATCCAAAACAAGTAGAATTTATTCCATTTCAAGGTACTAAGCATACACGTCATGTATTAACAAATATTGAAGAAGCAGTTATTTATTTAAATACTCTTGTTGAAGAAATGGAAGCTCGGTATACTTTATTTAGTAAGCAGTACATTCGTAATTTGAAAGAATATAACGATATGACAGAACAACAAGGAAACAGTGAAGAAAAGCTTCCGCGTATTGTAATCGTTTTTGATGAATTTGCTGATTTTATGCTTCAAGATAAAGAGCTGGCGAAAAAAATTGAAACGATGATTTCTAGAATTGGTCAAAAAGGACGTGCAGCTGGGTTGCATATGATTGTTTGCACACAGTCCCCTAAAGCAGAAGTTAT
Organism: Niallia sp. Sow4_A1; assembly: GCF_052116745.1. NCBI lineage: Bacteria > Bacillati > Bacillota > Bacilli > Caryophanales > Bacillaceae > Niallia > Niallia sp. Sow4_A1. The sequence goes on from NZ_JBQKKM010000012.1 coordinate 19,818, forward strand.
TAATACAACAATTAAAAACAATTTACTGGCTCGACTTGCTTTAAAAGTAACAGATGGAGTAGCCTCGAATGTTGTTTTAGATACAAGTGGTGCTGAGAATTTAGCGGGAAAAGGAGACTTCTTGTTAAAGAAAAACAGCGATCCATTGCGAGGAAAAAGTCCGTTTCTTCATCATGAAGCGTTTGTTTCTTTAATGAATTATTTTAAAAATTAGAAAGACCAAACGAATTAGTCTCTTTTGAGATTAATTCGTTTTATCATGAAGGTGGTAGACATAATATGGGATTTGGACAACATCAGAGCTTTTATTTACGCCCTCAGTGGCTTCATAAAGGAATGTTCGAGGTAAAACAAAATCCTCGTTTTTTTTATGAAGATGATCATTTTGAGCGTCTCGGAATTGGGAAAAACATGGCGAAATCTGTTCGCCATTGGATGAATGCTACAAATGTAATGAAGGATATAAAAAGTTCTATAACTGAACAACATTTAACAGATTTTGGATTAATAGTAGAAAATTATGATCCTCACTTGCAAAAAAAATTTACAATAGGACTGTTACATTACTTTTTAACTACTAATGAAAAAATAGCAACAACATGGTATTGGTTTTTCAACTATTTTAAAGAAGATGTTTTCGACCGAAATTCAGTTTTAGAAGCGCTAGAAGCTTGGGTTAAAAATACGCAAGACAAACTAGTGTCTACTAACTCTTTAAAAAGAGATATTGATTGTTTATTTTTAACTTATCTAATGAAAAACTTTGAAAATGCTACACCGGAAGATGTAATAAAAAGCCCATTTGAAGAATTAGGGTTAATTGTTCAAACACTTCGGACTAGTTATACAAAAATGCCATTAGTTGATGCAAAGAACTATCAGTTGTTATTTGCTAGTTTGTTGATCTACACTCAAAAACATGATGTATATGAAATAAGCATTGATGATTTAGTAAATGCACCGGAATTATGGGGAAAAGTTTACAACTTGAATAGAAGTTCGATTGTGGAAACAATTGAAGAAATGCAAAAACAGTTTCCAATTATTTTTACTCGAACTAATCGTTTGGATATTGTACGAATCAAGGAGCAAATTGATCCTATCACCTATATTCAAGCTTTTTATGAAGAAGAGGTGAGATAAGTGACAAAGTTTAAATCAAGTATTAACGTTATGTATGATATAGGACAAGCAGAGCTTTTTGAGCAATTTGTTCCTAACGTAAACCAAATCGATATTTTAGCTTTTATTTTAAAAGGAATTTTGAATGACGAGCAAAAAGCACATTTAATGGTCGGTCCGTATGGAGCCGGAAAATCAATGGTGGGGGCATTAACCGCTTCTTTAATTTCGGCTCGGAAAAACAGTAAAGAAGTAAAGGATTTTCTACAAAATGTAAAAATGGTTAGCCCAGAGTCCTATGAAATGTTAACTGAAGTTTTTAATAAGAAAGAGTTAAAATGGATTCCAGTTGCAATCACTGGAAAGTCTGGTGATTTTGATCAAATTGTTTTAGAAGCAGTTATCAATCAAATAAAAGAGCAGGATGTATCTATATCTCTAAAGGGCGACAGTGAACAAATTTTAAAAATGGTTTCTTTGTGGCAAAGAGAGTATCCAGAAACTTACAAACGCTTAGAAGAATACTGTAATCGTCTTAATATCCTTTTGCCTGAAATGCTTTCTCAAATTAAAACAGGGGACGAGGAATACATTGTTGAATTTAAAAAAATGTATCCGCATCTAACGTCAGGTGCTGTGTTTTTAAGTGAAAGTAATGTGTCTTTTTTAGAGCAATTAGAATACATTTTAAAGCAGCTTAAAGCCAAAAAGATTGGTATATTTCTTGTATATGATGAGTTCGGTCGTTTTTTACAAACGGTTAATCAATCAAACATTTATCAAACAATGCAAGGACTTCAAGATTTAGCCGAAATTTCGAATAGAATACAAAATTTAGGCTTACTTTTTATAACGCATACTGGTTTGAGGCAGTATGCTTCATCTAATAATAACTTATCAAAATCTGAACTCGAGAGAGTAGAAAAACGATTTGTTGACCATCGTTTAGAAAGCGATCCCGCTTTGTTTTACCGGTCAGCCTTTAAAATCTTAGAAAGCGTAAGAACAGCAGAAGGTGGCAATTTATTTTTAGTAGAGGATTTCGATTACCTAAGAAATGAAATATTGAAACACAATTTGTTTCCAGATATGACATCTTCAGAAGTTGATGGAGCAATCATAGAAGGATGCCAGCCAATTCATCCACTAACCATCCGTTTATTGCCTACGTTGTCTAATATCTTAGGACAAAATGAACGAACTTTATACACTTTTTTAGCAGACAATGAAAGGACTTCCGAAATTTCGAGTTGGTACTATGCTGATCAATTATTTGATTATTTTTATCCGGATGAGTCAACCTTTTACTTAATAGAAGAACTTCGATTTTATCGTATGGCAATGAGTTATCGTCTTATAATAGAGGCAAAACGAATTGTGAAACTTGTGACATTAATTAATATTGTGAATCGACCGTTTCCGATTACAAAATCATTCTTACAGTTTGCTTTAGGATTATCTCTAGAAGAAATCGAACGAGCAGTAAACGAGTTAACGAATACTAAATTAATTCGCTTTAATCGATTTGCTAATTCATATGAGCTTTATAGTGGCTCTCTTGTAGAATTTGAAGCTCTTTTAAATGAGTACAAGCAATCAACTATTATTAACGATTTAAGAAGAATTGAGTATATTGATCGTATTTTTTTGAATAAATATTACTTGCCCCTTGCTTATAATAGCGATAAAAGTATGACTCGTTATATTGAAGCAAAGTTTAGCTGGAAAGAACAACTTTCTACTGTACATTCTATCGGTGATGGCTTACTGGTCTACGTACTATATCGCGACAATGAAGAATTTAACCAAGTAGTGCAGACAATAAAAGAAGAGAAAAAAGAAAATATTCTTTTTTGTATTCCATCGCTTGATGTAGAGATACTTCAAGAAAAAATTGACCATTTCATCGTGCTACATGCGTTGTTAGACAATAAGGAACTTTTGCAACAAGATGAAAATTTAAAATCAGAGATAGAAATTAGAATTGAAAATGCACAATATGATATTGAACAGCTTTTACAACCATTGCAAAAATTTGATCAAAAGGCACTTAAATGGATTTTTAATGGCAAAGAATTATCGCCTTTCACTTCAAAAGAGGATTTAGAATCGTTTATAAGTAAATGGATGTATACAAGATTTCCGCATACGCTAGAAGTAAGGAATGAAGGTTTTAACAAAAGTAGTGTAACTAGCATGCAGAAAAAAGCAGCCATTTCGATTTTAAGTGAATTAATCAATCCTGCATTTGATGGAAAATTCTCTATCACAGGTTTTGGTCCAGACTATTTAATTTATGCTACGCTGTTAAAAAATCAAAATTATAACTTTTACGCTCTAGATCACTTAGAAAATAAAGAGTTAGTTTTGATGAGAAAACGGCTAAAAGAGTTTGTTCAGCAACATCCTCGTGGGAAAATAACAGATTTATATAATATTTTGCTTCGTGAACCATTTGGTATGCGTGGTCCACTTGTCCCAATTTTAGTAACAGCTTTATTGAAGGATTATTGGGATCAAATGGCTTTTTATGCAAATGATTTTTATGTCAGTCAAATGAATGCTGAACTAATGTACCAAGTATTAGATCAGGGAGTAGATTTTTATGAATATGAAATTTATCAACTTTCATCACAAACATTAAATACTTTAAAGTTATTAAATGAAGTTTTTTTTGAAGGGCAATTAGCTGTTCAACCTGTTGTTTTATTTGATTCTCTAACGTCCTGGCTTAGAAAATTGCCTCGATTTACACAAATTACAGGTATGCAACCGGAAGATATTCTTCTTTTTAAAGAAGCAATTCGTCATAGTGAAACAGATCCACTAGAAGCTGCGTACCGCATTGAAAAAGTATTAAAAGACAGCGGAAGACAAGAACTCATTGTCATTAAACAAGTTTTAGAAAATCATTTAATAAACGTAAGAAAAGAAATTGAAGAAACAGTACTTGATACTTGGTTTGTTGAAAAATGGAATGAATGGGAAAAGCAGAACACGTCTCTAATAAAAGAAAATCCTGTTCTAGCAGAAACAATTAAGAAAGTAAATAAAGCAGAAGATTGGTTAACTTACTTGATTGAGAAAACTGTTGGCGTTAATTTGAAGGACTGGTCTGATATTACCTACGATTCATTTATTTCTGCTATTAAACAATTAACAGTACTTCATGAAGACGATAAAGTGGTGAAAATTGTAACGGGTGATCAAACAGTTATGAAGATTAAAGAAGTAGAGATGTCTATAAAAGGAAAAACAATTTACAGCAACGTAAGCCGAATTATTCAAAATGGTGGAAGAACAATTTCTCCTGATGAAGTGAAATTTATTATTTATAAACTACTAACTGAATTAGAAAGCTAAAAAGCTCATCCCTTAGTGGATGAGCTTTTTTTACGAATAAGAGCATACACAAGGAATGGTATCGTCTTTTTCGTTTAGATATTTTTCAACACCGTCACGTTCCATTAATTCACGGTATTCTCTTAATGTAAAAGCACGACTGTCTCGTTTCAAAATTGATACATTTTTATCAAATTTTTCGCGGAATCGTTCTTCCATAGCCTCTTGTTCAGCGTATTGGTCCGGCCATACCTTATAAAGTAAAGCGTAATGACCAAGACCACCTCGAACACAGCGTCCCGCGCAGTTAGCATGAGAAAAACCAAGACCATACATGCGAGGAAGAGCAATTTTCCACTCGTCTCGTATTATTTCTTTTGTATCTAAATCTTCTTTATATGTTTCAATCATTGGAAAACGTGTTTCAATTGGCTCAATTGGATTATGTTCATAAAAGTTTTGTAAATTAATTGCACGATGCTGTTCATGAGGACCAATACCAAAATAAAGGATAGGCTCGAAATTATGCTCATCACGAAGTTCCTCAAGATAAATCAATGTTTGTCTTACCTTCAGTTCTTCTGAACATTTTGCCATACGAGAATTCCCCAAAAAACGAACATCATGAAAAACTTCTTCAGGTGTCCGGCCATCAATACGTGTGGTAATCTCCATACCAATATATTCTGCAACTTCTTCCATAAAGCGATAGTTATCAACATCTTCCCAAAGTGTATCAGTAAAAAATAACACACAGTTTTCTTTACCGTACTTTTGAACAATATGATAGGCAACGTATGCAGAAGATGCACCGCCGCTAAACATAGCCACGTGAATTGCTTTCCGACTAGTTTCTGCTGAATTAGTACCAGCTTTTAAAACACCTAAGGCAGAGCGATCAGATGTTTTTTGTGTTTTAACGTTATTCATATTCAACTTTCTTGCACCTCACTGAATGGCTGTTAAACAATTCTTAATTTGTTTTTTAGTATACAATTAATTATAACATTTATATTAGTAGAATTTGAAAAAAATTGTTTTTATTTGTAGAATGATTTAACAAAAAAAGAGATTAATAAATTGAAATAAAGTGGTAGAAAATTAAATTAAAGCCATTACCGAGCATAAAGGGCAGTGAGATAAAGTAATTTAATGTTTTTGTATATTGTTTATATATATATCCAACTTATAAAATCGACATAAAGGATCGGTCTTCGTGAACAATCCCCTATTAAGCAGTAATAATCAGCGCAAGGAAAAGAGGTTGACCATTTTTGTGCTTATGTTGAAAAAATAAAAGGGATTTATATAGAAAAATCTATAGGTATTTCATTAGTAATAACATGGAAGGATTGTTAATCTTGTAAAAAATTAACTTAATATGTCGATAAAAACAATAAAGATAGTATATATACTGATTAAACATGATATAGAAATTTCACCTTAGGATTTGATGCAAAAAATATTGTGATGCTAGACTAAAAAATAGACACAGATTGTTATAATAGAAATACAAACTATAATGAGGTGTGTCTAAATGGCTAGAGGAAATGGAAAATGTTATGATGAAACATTAAAAAAGAAACGGTAAAGTATATCGTAGAAAACAATAAATCAGTAGCACAAGTGGCAAGAGAAACAGGCGTAAATACGAATACTTTGCATGGTTGGATCAAGAAGTTTGGTCAGCAGCTAGAAGTAAAAGCAGCACAAATATTTTCTAATCCTGATGCGGAAATGAGAGCTTTACAAAAACAGTTACGTGATCTAAAAGAGGAAAATGAAATCTTAAAAAAGGCGATGCACTACTTCGCGAAAAGCCCTCGGTAAAGTTTGAATTCATCTATGAAAATCGCTCCCTATACCGAGTGGAGAAGATGTGCATGATTCTGGGAGTCTCGAAAAGCGGCTACTTTAAGTGGCTAAACCGGCCAAAAAGTGATCAACGAAAAAAGCAGGAAAAGTTATCCCCAACTAGAATTTAAGCAACGATATGGTAGTGTTAAAATTGCCAAAACCTTGAATAAACGTGGCATGAAGGTAAGTGAACGAACCGTTTCTCGTATCATGACAAAGAATAATTGGAAGTCTTATACCATCAAAAAATACAAGGCTACTACAAACTCTAGACATAAGCATCCAGTCAGTGAAAATATATTAGACCGACAATTTAAAGTAAGTAAACCCAATCAGTCATAGGTAACGGATATCACGTACAGTGCGCCCATAAGGGATTATTGATGAATCTGGACTTTGCAATGCAGCAGAATAATACCAAAACTTCTGTTATCAACTGGTTTATCCAGAGACAAAAGTCAAAGGAGAAAATAGCATGCCAGTAAAGCCATAAGTTGATCAGCTGACCAAATCACGACTGAATGGCGAGATAAAACAGTGTGAACAAGGATAAAAGCTATACTGCCTGAACGATAATCTGAAGGGGCATAGATGTGCCTGTAACGAAAGTTAGTTGAAATGATATTTCTTCAAAAAAGGAATTAAATTAGCTATAGATTTTCCAACAGAAAGGCTAAAAAAGGAGACTGTCCATACCATTATTAACCCTACTAATCAGATATTATATATTCCAATGAATAAAAGGGCTTCTTTCACAGGCTTATGGTGGCGTTTTCGTAATTCAGAATACTTTGATTATATTCACTTAACATTACGTGAACCTCATTTTGAAAGAATTGATTATGCTAATTAAATTTAAAATGGATGTTTTTGATAAATTTTCTTAGGTGGGTTTCTCTAAGTTCTATAAAAGGGTGTGACTAGGATGAGAATAAATACGATTGAGGAATTACTAGATTGGGAGGATAACTGGCTTGAACGTGATGGATTGGATGAAGGTGTAGAGCGCAATGCTTGGCTAGAAGAAGGTGTGGAACTGTACAAACAGTTTATTCAAATGGATAAGAGGGAACCTCGTTATTCCATAACACTTTCTGAACTTTATTTAGAAGTAGGACGTGACGAAAAAATAAAAAAAGGAAACCAACTTAGGGCCTATGAAACATTGCGATTAGCCACTATTCATGCACCGAATAAACCAGATGCATTTTACCATTTGTCTTTCGTATTAGCTAAGGAAAAAAGAAGATGGGAAGCGGTTTTATTTTATGGCAATGAAGCTTTAGAAAAAGGAATAACCAGCAGCAAACAGATTAAACTACTTTGTAATTTGGCACTTGGTTATGCAAGACTTGGGTATATTTCAAAATCACTAAAATTGTTCGAAGAAGCAAGGAAATTAGATGTACATACGGATCATGACTGGTTTATTGAATTATATTCTGATCGAATCAAAGAAAATCGCAGAGAACCTATTTTATTAAAAGAGATAAATGAAAAAAGAAAGTTTGTTTCAAGAGAAGATTATACGGCTGTTATAGACGATGCGATGGATGGGAAATGTGTGGTATTAGATTTAACAAAGGAAAATAAATTTTTTCGTGCTATAAAAGATGATATTCGTTTGGAGCGAAAAGAAGCAGAAATTCTCGGTTATTTAATGGATCATTCGATGACATCTTGCCCGAAAAAGCGAATTGAAGAATCTGTATGGGATGATCGTAAAGTAAGTGCTTCAGCGGTAAAGAGGTACATAGCAAGTATCCGAAAAAAGGTATCACAAGCAATGGGACGTGAAGATATAGCAGAGTCCGTGTTAGTCACAACAAATGATGGTTACGTATGGAGATCTGACATTCAATCCGTTGTCCTCCGTTAGACTGGTTACGAAATAGTAACTGGTCTTTATTTATACTTAGGGTACAAAGAAAACAGGAGGATGATAAGTATGAACTTAATGAAATTAGAATTAATGAATGGAACAGAGCGTGTAGCAGAGGCATTACAAATGAGAGGATTGTTTATTGTAATGAAAAACGACAATATCGTACTAACCAAAGAAAATACTAAAGAGGATATCGAAATGGTGTGTCAGTTACTAAGCAACTTGAACATTCCAACATTTTGGGTTGATAGTAACAAATTTCAAGTTTTGTTGAACCGTCTACCTATTTCAATGATGAAAAAAATTATGAATGTTCGTGGTCAGGAGTTTCCAGTTAGGATGGAAGGTTACCATTACCGTTGGAGAGCATTTGCACAAAGACGATTTGGCATTAAAGTAAATGCATTAGACTTAGATCCACAAGTTTCAATGATGGTAAAAATGTTAAACTTAGCAGGCGTCACAACATTAGCCGGCTGCAACGGTCATCACCGTTATTCACCAAATTTTCAATTATCCGGTGTATTCCAGGGTGCTTGGTTTAAAGTCATTCAAGATAAATATTTTACTAAATGTGTTCTTCATTACAAATGGAATGTACACTTTGGCAACCAATCTGGCTCAAGTATCATTGCAGAAAAAATACCAAACGAATGCTGGGACATGAATAAAATTTACCAAGATACTGTACAAATGGCAGTTGTCATAGAGAAACACGCAGACGAAATTCGCCAACTAAAGAACCAAACATTCAAAAGAGATGGTGAAATGAAAAAAATAGGGAAACGGTTTGTATTAGAGGAGGACTATGCAGGGCTTATAGATTGGATGAGAGAGCTTGTTAGGTAAAAGAACTGGGTAGCCACTATAAACTTTTATTTCCTTTTAATCTAATGTCTCAATTATAGGGGGCATTTCTTTACTCAGATAAATAGCTTAATGAAATATTTAAAATAAAAGTTTTTTTATAAGTGGAGCGTATTTTTCTATAAAAATGGGCTAATGATTTATTGAAAGACTATGGACTATTAATGTTAAGTTTATCTATGGTAAAATATAACTATCAACTGGAATTTTTATGGAGGAAATAATGAAAATCCAAGAAATTAGCAAAAATCTTGAAGCTATATATCTAGACTATTACGATGGTCTTTATAATGATATTCAATTAAAACAATTGTTGTTAAAACTATATAATAAAACAAATTTACCGCTAGATATATGGTCTGATATGATTTTAGAAGCTCAATGGAAACATGCAGCCGAAGAAGACTTCGAAAGAAAAAGGCAGGAACTCAAAGCCAATGAAGAATAAATTTAATATCTATAAATGTAAGGATAAACGATCAGATTGAGGTGGATTAAATGGACAATGAATACATTTCATATTTAAATTCATTGAATAATGCAAATAGTTCGAATGAAAACGCGTTAGCAGAAGCTCAAGTTACAAATCCGTTCTATGAAAAAATAAGGGTTGAAAGAAATCTAGGGGGCTATTTAGCAAAAAAATTAAAAGAAAAACCTATTTCAATTATTCTGACTGGTCATGCAGGAGACGGAAAAACAAGTTTAGTTTATCAAATTTTAAGACAATTTGAATTAATTAAAGTCAATGAAGACCTTAAAATACATGATGAAATATATTCTGAAGAGTTATCCAAATCTCTTTTTTATGTAAAAGATATGAGTGAACTATCGGAGGATGAACAAAATAAACTTTTAAAGAAATCTCTAAATATGAAAGGAGAGGGGAATTCGTCGATTCTTGTATCTAACACAGGTCCATTACTGAATACTTTTAAGAGAATTTATAATAGTGATAAAGTAGAAATGAAATTATTAGAACTTATGGATAACAATGATGGAACTGAAACAGAAGTTGCAGGAAACGAGATACTTCTTATTAATATGGCCCGTATTGATAATGTCATTTTAGCACCAAAAATATTTAACAATCTACTTGAAGAAGATCTGTGGGAGCCTTGTCAAGAATGTCAAAATAGTACCAAATGCCCTGTCTATAGTAACTATAAAACATTAAGTGGTAATATCGAAAATGTAAATCATGTCATTAGTGCTTTTTATAGATGGATGTTTGAAAATGATAGAAGGCTTACAGTAAGGCAAATTCTTTCCCACCTTTCATTTTCCATTACCGGGAATTTATCTTGTAGTGATATAGATGGAAATGGTTTACCTGATTATACCTTTGAAGACAAATTTCGATATAACTCTTCAAACTTATTTTTTGGTTATATTGGAATAAATAACAACGATGATGCAAATCAAATAAAGGCAATTAGAGAGTTACAAGAATTAAAATTGGACTCAAAAGAATTAGAAAACGATTATTCCTTTTTCGTAAAACATGATTTTTCATTCTTAACAGATGAAGCACGTGAAATTGCTCAACCTATTTGGGAAAAGTATAACAGACATTATACATATAGTTCATTAAACTTACTAACGGAAAAAGATCCATATGAGCTTCGAAAGGCTTTAAGGAGAATGCAAATCCTTTTTGGTAAATATGATGAAGAGTCTATATCTAGCTTATTTAGTAGTCTTTTCTCACCTGTTTTTAGTGATTTCCTACATTTTAGAAATAAAAAAATTGGGATGCGTGAAACTCGAGTATTACGTAATAAAATAACTAAAACACTTTATTTTCTATTTGTTGGATCATTTAATGGCTACAATGTAAGTGATGTTATTTACCTTCCGCTAGTTAGATTAGGAAGCGGATTTCAAAATGTACAATTGCTTCAGGGGAAAATTGAAAAAAGAGAGATTAAATTAAGTCAAGAACCAAAATACTCAAATTTTGATATGGATGAGAATCATTTTACTTTAGAAATAAAATTTGCAAAAATCAATGAAACTTTTTCTATTTCACTTATGTTATTGGATTACTTGGATAAAATTTCGAAAGGTGCTGTGTCTACGAAAATAAATCCTTCTTTAAGTCACGGTATTGATACAATGAAATCTAGAATTTATGAGACATATAGGTATGATGATACAGATATCATTACGACAGAGGTTTTAGTACATACAAATGTTGGCCCGAAGGTTATTTCTATTGAAGTCGATAATAATGAAATGTATGTTGAATAGTTGAGGTGAAGATAATGGAGCAAAGTAGTGTCTTTCCTTCGGGAAACCATAAAAATGTAAAAAAACAAAATATCCAAATACAAACTTATGGACAGAGATTATTTAGAGATCAGACTTTCTATGAGTATTTGTTAGAATTCTTATTGGTATTTATTTCGAACAAAGGTGCAGAGGGTAAAACAAAAGATGAAGGATTTTCCTTTCCGGTTCATCTTAAAGAAGAAAAACTTGTATATTATCCCTTTCCAAGAATGGGATTAAAAAGATTTGTATTTTTAAGTAGAAGTGAACCTGATAAAAGGTTTGATGTTGATATAGATGCACTTGATGATCATAGAGATTATTTAAAAAATAAAATTACTATTTCAGACACTAGTCTAGATAAAGACTTTATTTTAGATATACTTCAGGATCTTCTCTATGGATTTAATGCAATTATAGGGAAACGGTCCTGGTTTGCGCAATCATTATTACCTGTTGCACCAGAGCTGATTTTTAGTGAAGCAATAGGGAGTAAAGAACAACGGGAAAGTTTAGTATATGGAAATGAATTAGACGAAGTTGATTATGGCTTTGAATTTAACAGAAGAAGTTTTATGGCTCGAGGTGGAGAAGTTTATTATTTACATGTTCTACAAGGATTAGTTGAGAATAATGAATCAAAAGAAGAACTGGAGAAACTTTTAAGCGAATTAATTAAAGGTATCCCCCAATTAAGTATAATTTCTAACTTTTTACAAGGCTCTTGGGAAGATTATCACTACCCAAATCACACAGAAGTAAGTCCACCTATTACTAAGACAATGGAGTGGATTCCTGCCAATTACAAGAAACGAGCAGTATATACAGTAAAGGAGCTGGGAAATTTATTAAATTCTCTTATAAATCCGTTAGAAAAGATAGATCTTCTAGGAACATTAATTATATTTCAGATAATGAGAATGATGTGTCTTCAGGCATCAGAAAAGTTAGAAAATGAAGATAATCTGGAGTGGATAATAGATCTAACTAATAATCCAAATGGCCAAATAAGAAAAAGAGCTACTTCATCTTATTTAAGAATAGAAGAAAATGTATTTAGAGCTGTTCATACAGCTGATATTGCTACGTATATAGAAAACGCAAAAAGAAAAAGATCTGAGCCAGATATTTATGAAGATGCATCGAAAGATACCAATCGATTAATAAGAAAACTAGGAAAAGATATCGAATTTATTGTTCCCCCAAAGGGAGCAAATATGAGGTTTAGTTTTAATGAGGACCTTATTAAGTTAATAGTAATTGTCTTGATAGAACCTGGGGAAAGAATGCTTCTAAATACTTTTTTAGAGAAGTGTTATGAACATTATAAAATAATTATTGGACCAAAAGAGGCTAAGATACATTGGAATGAAGAGCCAAATTTAGATTTTTCTCCTTTTGATGAAAACTTAGAAAAATTTCAACAAGCCTTGAAAGACAGTGGATTCTTAAGGGATTTATCAGATGCAACATCAATTGTAGAAAATCCTTTTAAGGGGTGATTTTAATGAACGTTTACATAAACGAAATAAGTAAAATAATAGACAGTAAAATAGAAAGTAATGGATCAAATAGGCATCTCTTTAGATTAGATTATTTTGTTCATCCATCTATTTATCTTAATCTTTGTTCTATTTTCAAAAATAAGGCTGAAAGAAAAGATGTTAAATTTACTGCAAAGCTTTCAGTTGAACAGTTTAAAGAATACGAAGAAAATCCATTATATGATAAATTCATTTCCGATTTTTATGAAAATAACTACGTCGATAAAGAAAATTCAATGACTAAATGGAGAAATGAGTGGACTCAAGGACTATCAGGAATTGTTTTCCTAATGGGAACTGAAAATGTTGAGGATAAAGGTGGACTAAATGATTTCTTCACTATTTCACCAAAAGCTGTTGAAAACAGTTTAGGTGACAATTACTCTAATTGGTTCTCAGATTTAATTGACTTAGATGATAAAGATGAAGTAAATATGATAAATAATTTTCTTAATCTTTTATTTAGAATAGTTCCAAAGGATATTTTTAAGTTAAGTCAAATAGTTGAAGAATTAAAAAGTAAATCAATATTCGAAGCTAAAGATATAGTAAATGTTTTGGCTAAGAGGTTATGGATTGATTGGGGTTTACCATCAATATATTCCATTGATGATAAAGAGTTAACTAAGTTAAAAAAAGGCAGGAAATTTGAATTGCTTTCCAAGGTAACTAAGTTTATCAATAGATCAGAATATAAAGATAGTTTAAGCAAAAGTAAATTTGTTAAGCTAGAGAAAAAGTTTGAAGAATTTGTTCAAAATAACAGTGATTTGATATTAGAAAATGAGGAACAAATAAAAAAGGAGTTCGATTCATTTGAAGACTTTAAAAAAGCGATTTTTGATTATTTTCAAGGTAAAGAAGTAGATATTCTTAGGCCTAAACTTTCAAGAATGGATTTTAATTTTATTAATAAAATTCTTGATATAAAAATAAGTAAAGAAAAGACGAAAAAGGATAAAGTTACATCTATTTACGGAGCACCTCTTCAAGCCTTTTCTAAGATGATTATAAATACATTAATGGAAGAACACAGTAATCTTGAAAAATTTTCAATTGGTCAAGAGCTAGGTTTAGAGTTTTTAGTTAAGAATGTTACTTTTGCTAATACACTTAACAATGATGAAGATAAATATGAAAAATGGTCTAATTTGTGTTTGTTTACCAATGGAATTTTAGAATATCTAAATGAGGAAATAGAAGATAAATTGTTCATTAAATACTCTGAAGATGTTGAGTTCTTTGATATAAATAGATTTGCTGATACAGATATAAATGTTGCATCATCGAATCAAAAACTTTCAAATATAATTTTTGAAATACGTATCGGTGAAGATATAAAGTATGAATACAAGTGGATATTTAATACAAATGACTATTGGTTTCAAACATTTATACACCTTAAAGAAATCAATACTAAGCTAGGACAAGATTCACCTTTACTTCCTATATTCTATATTAAAGGTCTCGGTGGCTTACTTGAATGTACAGACAAAGAATCATTTCATTTTCAACTAAACGGAATGAATATTAGCTTGATAAATGTACTAATTACTTTACCTGAAGATATAAGGAACGGGATCATATACTCTAAAATGATTCACCTAGTTAAGCCGTTTGAAAGTTTTATAAATTCACTATTTGAAAATGGCTTATATAATTTGATTAATCCGGCTAAAAATGACCATGCGTTTAAATTTATTAATGTCTATAAAAAGATTGCAAAAGAAATATCAAAATCTATTAACGATCTAAATTCTGTTGAAAAAGATCATTTAAACTTAATTTCAAATTTATTTTATATAGTATCTAATAAGGATATAGCTTTATCTTCTTTAAGGCTTGAAGGGGCTATAATACCACCTTATCACCCTGCATTATTAGAGAAAATAATTGAGCAGCAATCTTTTCAAAGACGTGGATTAGGGATAGTAATAAATGAAGTATTTGATAATGAAAATGTATCAACTTCAACAATTTATAAAAAAATAGTGGAAGTTGAAAAACAGTCAACAATTATTTCTGCTGTCGATACTATTATTTCAGATAAAGATGATTCACGTATTCCAAAAAAGGTTTTCGGATATTTTGCATTACATGGTGAAATAACATCAGACATCGCGTTAAATACCCAATCTATGTTGGATGAGGATTTAGTTTTTGATGAAGATTTTGATACGAAAGAAATGATTTCTGATACAGCTCTATCGAAGTTAATAACTGAACAAATAAATGAGTACGTTAAAACATATCCAGCGCATACCGATTCAATAAAAATTACATTTTTAAATTTTACAAACCTACAGCCAGTAATTGCAGGACTACATAACTTTGTAAACGAATTAGCCGGTATTAATCACAAAATACATTTGAGGCTTCAAATAATTGCAAAAAGTGGCTATAACCAAGGAAGGAACTATGTAAACTTCTGGCTGGATAACTTTTTTACTGAACATGATCCAGTTTATATCGAAACATATTTTAATGATATTAATCTTGATGAAATTCTAATTGACGAGATTGAGACTCAACTCTTTGAAAGTGATATTACATTTTTAGATAATATTCTAAAGACTAGCGGTATTATTTATGAAAGAACAGGTGAAAAATCTATAGAACCTTCTGAAACAAGGTTTCCTATGGTGTTTCATCCAATTCCTGTTTTAAAAAAGAATTTAACAAAAAACATCTCTATAAGCCAAAAGCAGTTCGAAGCATCATACTATCATACACAATTATTACATTGGATAGAAAGACCTTATAGTGTTAAAGATACCTATAGAATCGAGAAAGGGTTAGTACTTCCGGAAAAAATAAATGAAATAATTGAATTGCTTCACTTAAAGTCTAGATGGCTTGTTACACTAGATTCTGGGTTAGATAAAGCTTTTATAAATGAAAAAAATGTAATTAGCTTCTCAACAGGTGAAGGTACCTTCGGTGAGTTAAATATGACCATTTCATCTAGACCGGAAGTAAGATTGGATTTGAAGGAAAAATTAACACGAAGACTTAAAGCACTTTTTCCATCTTGGACATATGAACAGTGCAATTTATCTGCAAAGTATTGTATTGAGAAATCAAATGTACTTGACGGATTAAAAATATTGAAAGCTCTAAATCCTTATGATTATGAAATCCATAGCTTTTTATCAAGCTTATTGTCATATGAAAGTTTAGATATGAGTATAAGTAACGAAAATGAAATAATTAAAAATTATATTTCGTTAGATACTTACAAACATTGGTTTTATGGAGAACCTAACAGGCCTGATTTCCTGAAAATAGAAATTAATAAACATTCTCAAGAAGAAATGGTAATTATAGATGCAACATTGATTGAGTGTAAAATGGCTAAATACAACGATGCTCATATTAATAAAGGAATCCAGCAGTTAAGTAATGGGATAGTCCATTTAATGGATAAATTTAATCCTTCTTCTAAAGAATATAACAGAAGGTATTGGTTTTCACAGCTTTATCGGATGCTAGCTTTCTCAAGAATGAATATTTCTGAAAGTGAAAAAGAAAATACAAATTTAAATTTAAATTTAAATCAACACTTATTAAAAATCTTAGATGGTAAATTCAAAATTAACTGGAGTACCAATTTAATTACTTACTGGTTAGATTATAACAGTAATGTTATAGAGGAAAGAAATTTCAATCTTGAAGGTACTGGTGTTAATTGTCAACATTTATCTTTTGGACAATTATATGTACAATCTCAACTATTACCTCCAAATTTAAGAACCGAGATTTCTTTTGAGAATCCTTCAAGCCTAGAGTTATCATTAGTTGCTGATGATAAAGAGGGCAACGATGTTGTCATGAAAGAAAATATAGATAAATTAAAAGAGATTAATTTAGATGATTTAAATGGAAATACATCTGTAATAACAGTAAAAAAAGAGTTTAGAAAAGACCATACTTTAACAAAAAAAACAGATAAACCATATAACACAGGAGTAGTAGGAAAACATAAAGAAAAAGCTATCCCAGTTGAGAATGAAAATTCTACTGATGATTCAAAAGGAATAAATAATGAAACTGATAGAGTAAAAGATAATGGAGAAATAAAAGTAGAAAGAAGAAATGAATCAATAACTAGTTTAGAAAACATCAGAATTCTTTTAGGTGAAGAACAAAGGACAAAACGTAAAATTTATTGGGAATACGGTCATCCTCAACTAGAAAATAGACATATATTAATTTCTGGGAAATCAGGTGTAGGAAAAACGTATTTTATGCAATGTATGCTACTTGAGTTAGCGCAAAATAACATTTCTAGTATTATTTTTGATTATACAGATGGCTTTAAGAAATCTAAGCTAGAACCTGAGTTTAAAAAAAGTTTAGGAGACAGAATTGAACAATTTCATATTCAATTAAAACAGTTTCCAATAAATCCATTCAAGAAAAATCAGAAGGAAATAGATGAAGATTTGTTTAAGGAGGAAGATAATACAGACGTTGCAGAAAGAATGAAAAGTGTTTTTTCTGCAGTTTACAAAGGAATGGGTGATCAACAAGCAAACGCAATTTATAGAGCAACAATGAGAGGTTTGGAAAAATATGGAGACGAAATGAGTCTCAAATACCTGAAAGATGAGTTAGAAGCTGATGGTTCAACAAATGCAAAAACAGTTTTAGCAAAAATAGAACCTTTAATTGATAGGAATCCTTTTGATGCTGAATCAGAGTATAATTGGGAAAAGCATAGGGAGAAAGAGGGTATTGTTTTCATTGTTCAATTATCTGGTTTTACTCGCGAAGTACAATTAATAGTTACTGAATTCATTTTATGGGATTTATGGAATTTTAACTTATCACATGGAGATAAGTCTAAACCTTTCCCTGTAATACTAGATGAGGCTCAAAATCTCGATCACAGTGAAAACTCTCCAAGTGCAAAAATTCTGACTGAAGGAAGAAAATTTGGTTGGTCAGGTTGGTATGCAACCCAGTTTATGCAAGGGCAATTAAATAAAGATGAAATTCAAAGGCTACAAAATGCAAGCCAGAAGGTGTATTTTTCTCCTCCAGAAACAGAAATAAATGATATAGCTTCTTTCCTAAGTACCGATACGCAAAAGAAAAAGGAATGGGCAAAACGTTTATCAAACCTTCCTAAAGGTCAATGTATTGTTTCTGGACCTGAATTAAGACAAAGTGGTAATCTCGAAAGGATATCACCTATGGTAGTAAATGTAACTCCTCTAAGTGAAAGGATATGATAACATGAGTTTACCTTTAAATTTTCATCAGACTTTTGCTCCAGAAAAAGAAGCGATTGCACAACTAGTGCAATTCGCTTCTATTCATAATAATAATAATAATTATTTTACTAAAGAAGAAATTTCTCAAAATACTTCAATACCGACTGGTAAAAGATCAGGGAAAGTAGTTCCACATATAAATTATGCAGAAGCAATGGGCCTAATAGCTGTTGAAAAAGATGGTTCTAAATATAGGATTAAACTAACTCCACTTGGGAAAATAGTTTGTGAGGAAGACCCTTATTTAATTGAAGAATTATCTAATGTTTTGTGTCATTATAACTTATCTCGCCTTAACTCAAGGGCTAAAATGTGGTCATTTATTTTCAACCAAGTAGTTAAAAATCAGGGTATGGAAATCACTAATAATTCTCTTAAATCAGCATTAAATAAATTTTTTAAAGTAAAAGATGTTAATATAACTCCTTTTCGTACATGTTATACAGAAGATAGATGTTTTGGAGATTTGAATTTATTGGAAATTGTTGAAGGGAAATACATATTTAAGTCCCATCATGTAGACAGATCCTATAAATATCTTTATGGATATCTTTTACTAAGTAACTGGGAAATTGTATTACCTAATCAAACTGAGGTTACTTATGATACGCTAGTTAATGAATTAGGTTTCGGTAACCCTTTTATATGGGATGATACAAGCTTAGATGAATCATTAGAAATTCTTCAAGAAGAAAGGTTAATAATAATAAACCTTCAGTTAACTCCAGTGACATACATCCGACAAGTTTCATCAAAATCTTTGTTATCAAAAATATATAGTCTTCTAATATAAGGAGTGGTTTTTTTATGCAACTACAATTAAAAGATATAATTCGCTTTAAAAAAGAATTATATTTTAATGGTGCAGTACAGGTTGATTGGTTTTATAATTATGAAAAGCAAGAAGAAGTATCTAAAAGCTTTGTCTTTCATGGCCCTGAATATTTTGGGGTTGGGGAAGATGACATTACATTTAAAAGTCATAGATTAGTTGATACAGCATCATTTACAAATATTCTTGCAAATAAACTTTATGGCGATAGTACAGATTCAAATTTTTTTATGACTATTGCTCCTTACGGGACTGGTAAATCCCATCTAGCAGTGACTATTGCAAGTTTATTTAGTAGAGAAGATAAGCTTCAAAAGATTATTCTAAATAATATAACAAAAGTAGACAAAAATGTAGCTTCTGAATTAAATTCACATTCATTAAAACCAAATATAGTGTTAGTCCTTAATGGTATGAAAGATTTTAACTTAAATTACGAAGTATTGAATGCTACACAAAAAGTATTAAAACTCCATAATGTTAATGATGATTTTCTAAAGACTTTAACAAAATCATATGATATTGCAAAGAATTTTGTTAATAATACATTTGATAATTATGACGATTTATATAATAAGTATGCAAATGAATTATTTAATGATAAAAAATACGAGGACTTAAAAACTTATTTGATTGAAAATATTATTCAAGATGCTGATGCATTTGAAGTAATTAATACCGTATATTATCATATTAATGGAATTTACATTCGATGGGATGAAGGAGTTTCTGCGGGGGATGTTTTAACAAAGATTGCAGAAACTCTTTGTGGAGATCGAGGGAAATTTAATAAAGTAATAGTATTATTTGATGAATTTGGTAGATACATTGAATTTGCTTCTTCTTATCCTACAAGAGCAGGAGACTCTGCTTTACAACAAATTTATGAATCAATACAAGATAGCGGGGATAAAATTGTATTTGTAGGTTTTATTCAATCGGACTTAAAATCTTATTTAACTCGTGTAGATAGAACTGCAAATATAAATCGATATATTGGTCGATATGAAGCAAGTGAGAAAATTCACCTTTCTTCAAACCTTGAAACTATTTTTGCTAATTTAATTGAGAGAAAAGATTCAAGCAACTTTAAAAATTTAGTTGCAGATAAATTCGAAAAGCAAAATAAGGAATGGAAACAATTTCATGAAGATTTTATTGAGTGGCAACCACAGGCTACAACATCAAGTGTTTGGGGATCGTATATCCATTTTAAAAAGGTTGTATTAGAAGGTATATTTCCATTACATCCATTGACTTCCTGGATGCTTTCAAATTTATCTTCATGGCTCCAACAAAGGTCTTCATTAACATTCTTAGAGAGACAAATTGAGCAATATGGAAATACGTTCATAAACGAGTTTGGAGATTTACCTCTTATACCAGCGACTAGAATTATAAGGTCAGAATTTTTCAAGGAATTATTAGCTGCCGAACAAGAGGGTAGAAAACAAAGTGAATATTGTATTCTATACAATCAAATTCTCACTAAATATGGTGATAAGTTTGATGAAAGACATAAAGAAGTACTTGCTGCCAATTTAATAGTTAGAATTGGCAGGTTGAAAACTAAATCTATTGAAGAAACAAAACAAGCTTTAAAATATAGTACTTATCTCAGTGAAGCTGAAATTGATAAAGTGGTTAGCGAACTTGAACATGAATTTGGTGTGCTCAGTTATGACGATTCCGCAAATGTTTTTGATTTCATAGCGGATGCAACAGGTATAAATGATTTTAAACGATTGTTATCTTCGAAGCGGAGAAAATTAGATATTAATATTGGCCTTGTATTGGATAGTATATCTAATGATATTCTTCCATTAGATACAATGGAAACATCATTTGGGAGAAAAAATCAAATTAGTACACGTGAGTGGCAATTTGAACAACAAATTGTTCATATAAATGATGTTAACAAATCATTTCTCTTAAACTTAAAAAACGATTTTGAATACTCAACTGCTCCGGATAAACCTAAAGGAAAGTTGGTGTGGTTATATATACCTTCTTTAGTTGAGAGTGAAAAATTATCTTCTATTTCATCATTATTAGAGAGATTTGAATTTGATAAGATGCCTATTGGCTTTTTTGCTTTAGATGATCAAGAAAACAAATTTTCAGAAGCACTAACTGACTACCAAATTTCAAACTTATTTACAGAACAAGAAAAAGTTAAATACAGTAAGTTTATTCCTGATTTTAAATATAAAGCCAAGGGAATTGTTAAAGATAGGTTTAATGAACTAGTTTCAAAACGAATAATATTAACAAAAACAGGGTTAGAAAAAGCAAGTAAAAGACCAAAACTCTATTTTGATGCTTTATTTGATGAATTATATCATGCTGTTATCCCATTTCCTTTTACTGAGTTCTCAAATAAATCATTAGGTAAAGCTAAAAAGAACTTATCAAGAATAGGAAGACTTATATTATCCGGTGCAGCATTTCAATTAATACATTCAGAAACAACAGAAATAAAAAATAGAATCGAAACAGTACTTTTTGAAGGACGAATGGGTTCATGGGGGATATTCAATAATGATTACCAGTTTGTTTCACCGACGAATCTTAAAGTAAGAAAAATTTATGAAGATATTGACAAACTGATAGAAGAGAATGATAGACTCGCTATTGATAAAGTGTTTGAGAAGTACCAAAAACCTCCTTATGGAATAAATGATTTTGCCTTGGCATTATTAATTGCTACTTACCTTACACAAAGAAAAATAGAGATTAGAGTGGATATTGAGGGACAAAGACTTCGTTTAGAAGAATGGGGAAATAAAGTTTTTCAAGATAAAAAAGTAGATTTCTCTTCTTTGTTTGAAACTACAATTACAAAAGTTGACCCAGATAAATTGGCTGGACGTTATATAAATCTATATAACAAGGTTGAACGAAATAACGACATTGATAAATGTCCTCAATTATCAAATGAATTTGAACAGCTAAAACTTGAAGAAGATATACCAGAGGAACTTGAAGATAAGGTAATAAACCTTGAACTTATGTTAAGAGAGGGTTTAAAGTTATACGATAAAAACACACGTGTTTTTGGCGAGTTAAGGTCAAAATTATCAGTTGGTAGTAAAGAATTAGATTTTAAAAAAATCTTTGAAGTTTTAGATGGTTGCAGTGAAATTGATGGTTCAGTTCAAGATTCAACCAGGTATGTATACAACTCAGCCCATGTTGAAGAAGCAAATAATATGACAGAAAGATGTTATCATATTATTGAAAAAGAATTTGAAGGCTGGCTAAGCAGTTTAAAATGTATCAGTTATGCACAGGTATCCGGTTTTGAAAAATGGGTTAATCATTTAATTGCTTCATTTACAAGATATGGATATAAAGAAGAAGGTCGTAAATTAAGAACAAAGCTACAAGATATTCTAGATAATTTAAATATTGTAAGACAATTAGAAAATATTAATGAAACTGTCGAAAACTTTTTGAAAAATAATAAACCAAATAATTCATCTGGTTATGATGAATTGGTAAATATGAAAAATTCAGGTCAAGAAATTCTTGAACTTCTTAATAATGACAGAGCAGACAAGAAGTATATGGTTGAATTTTTTGACAAAGTTGAATCACGTATTAATTTAATTGAAAAGATGCTCGAAAATTTGGCTCAGGAAATATCAGATATTTACGACTCGATGTTTGAGCTAACAAATGTAGGAGAATGTAGAGAATTCCTTTCAAAAGCCAAAAACATTTTAAGTAAATCTATTAATGATGTTGATCGAGAAGGCATTGAAGAAGCTGCAAATGATATTCAAAACTTTTTAAATGAAGTTACTAATCTAAATAATTATAAAGATAACAGAAAAAACCTTTATACTGAAATTGAGATTTTAAAAGATAAGTGGTCAAATTTTGAATCTGATATTGACTTTTCACCAATACTAGAAACTTTAAAGGATAATTATATTTATAAAATTGACCAAATAGAAGAGAAATGGGTTAATAATAATATAAAAATTCATTCTAAAATAGATAATTGGGACGCATCAGATTGTTCTACTTGGTTAGAACAAACAAGAATTATACCAACCTTTTTGAGTGAGTCAACTAAAGAGGATCTTAAAAATGTGAAACAACTGGTCAACCAAAGACTTAATGAGTTGTCAGTTGATGCTGTAATAAGCTTATTTGAAAACCTTTCTGATGAACAAAAATTATATTGTTATGAGAAATTAACAGCTAAAGTTATAGTACAAAATTAAGTAGGGGTTCCAAATCATCTAAAAATTCCTTAAAAATTCCTGGGGTCAGACCCTCCGTATGGACAAATGTCCAGGGGGAGGGTCTGACCCCTATATTCCAATTAAGGAAAGCCAAGCGACAGGAATGAAAATAGACACCGTTATCGGGGATACAGCTTACTCGGAGAAGGATAATATTCGCTATACGAAAGGAAATAATCTGGAACTTGTTTCTAAATTACACCCTCATATTACACATGGGAAACGAACAAAAGAAGAAGAATTTGCATTTAATAAAGATGCAGGTATTTATGTGTGTAAGGCAGGCCATATGGCTATCCAAAAAAATATGAGGAGAGAAAGAATCAAGATAAAAATCCTAGAATCAAGTGCCTTTTTGATATTGAAAAATGTAAAGTTTGTCCTTTCCGCGAAGGGTGTGTAACTGCTAAACTAAAATCAACAGTTTCCGCCAGATAGAATTGAACACTTTTTTATCAAAATAACCACCAGTTAGTCTATTATGATTTTATGTCATCATAGTTTACTGGAGGATTTGAAAGGTGGAAAAGTTACATTTGTTTATAAAGGTTCATCAATTAAAGGAACAAGGATTTAAAGTAGCAGCTATTGCAAAAAAATTAGGGATTTCTAGAAACACAGTTTATAAGTATTTAAGCATGAATTTTAATCAAGCATCCGAGTGGGTGTTATCAACTGGGAGTAGGGAGAAAAAGTTAGATACACACCGTGAACTTATATTAAGTTGGCTAAAGGAACATCCTGATATTTCTTCTGCTCAGGTGGAGGACTGGTTAAAGGAAAAGTACCCTAGAATAAAAATTGGAAGTAGTACTATTCGGGGGTATGTTAGTGAATTAAGGGATATTTACCACATCCCAAAAGTGGTTCGTGTACGTGATCATGAAGCTGTGGAGGAACTACCGATGGGGCAACAAATTCAGGTCGACTGGGGAGAAATAACCGTAAAGAATCAGGGAAAAAAGCCTGTTAAACTATATTTTATTACCTTTGTACTCTCTAATTCTCGTTATAAATATGTGGAATGGCTTGATAGACCTTTTACCACTAGGGATACCATACGTTGTCATGAAAAAGCATTTCAATTCTTTGGAGGAATTCCGAAGGAAATTGTTTATGATCAAGATCATTTGATAACCGTTAGTGAAAATGCCGGAGATATAATTTTAACAGGGGAATTTCAAGCATATAAGCAGGAACGAGGGTTCCGAATTTACCTCTGTAGAAAGGCAGATCCCCAAAGTAAAGGGAAGGTAGAAAATGTAGTGAAATATGTAAAAAGGAACTTTGCAAAACACAGAGTATTTCCAAATCTAGAATCCTGGAATGAAAAATGTTTAGCATGGTTGAAGAGGACAGGAAATTACAATGTACATCACACAACAAAAAAGAGACCAGTAGAAGTGCACGCCCTCGAAAAGCAACACTTAACGCCAGTCTCCTCCCTGCTTTCTTTCGAAAGCAACCTTGTAAATAGTATAACAAGAGCTGTTCATAAGGACAATATTATCAGATATCAATCTAATCGTTATTCGGTTCCTTTAGGAACTTATCGTCCAAGAGGTGATAATACGGTTTACATAGAAACCCAGGGCGAGGAACTCATTATTCGAGCAGACCTTCAAGGCGAAATACTAGCAAAGCATCCGATATGTCATGGGAAAGGTGAGTTGATAAAGAACCGTCAACACACCAGAGATCGCTCGAAAGGAATTCAAGCATATAAAGAGACTATTGTTCGTCAATTCAAAGATCAAGAAAAGGCTTTAAAATTTGTCAATGAAGTAACCCGGCAGTATCCAAGGTATGTAAGAGATCAGTTCCAAGTCATTCAATATGCCATTACTCATTTTCGCCCTCAAATAGAGGAAGCCCTGGCGGTTTGCCTAAAAGAACAGCTATGGAGTGCAAACGATTTACGTGATATTGCACAGCATTTGACCCGATTAAAGGAAGAAAAAGATGTAGAATCCCCTGCTTCTCTCGAAGCTAAAAGAAATAGCCCCGCAACAACCGCTACAGCAGTAACAAGGGATATAGAATATTACACGAAAATTATGAGAGGTGTTTCATAATGACTAGCACTGTACAACTATTACAAGAACAATTCCGCCATCTTCGGATGGTGGAAACCGCTGAAGAGCTGCCAATATTACTACGACACGCAGAGAAATCATCGTGGACTTATCAAGAGTTTTTACATGAACTTCTTATGCATGAAATGAAGAAACGCGAAGAAAAAGGGATTCAAAAGAGATTAAAGTGGGCTAGCTTTCCATATTTTAAAACACTTGATGAGTTTAATGTAGAAGAACAAATATCGCTTAGCACACGCCAATTAAATCAATTAAGTGAATTAAATTGGCTGGAACAACAATACAATCTAATTTTATTGGGACCCCCAGGCTCAGGGAAAACCCATATTTCAATTGGATTAGGAGTTGAAGCCATTCAAAAGGGATTTAAAGTAGCATTTTCAACAATGGGTGAACTCATACACTTATTAAAAACGGAAGAATATATTACAAAATCAAAATTGCGGTTAAAAAGAATAAAAGAATCGGATTTGGTGATTATTGATGATTTAATGTACATGGCAATGGATCAGAGGGAAGCAAATCTATTTTTCCACCTGGTTAACCATCTTTATGAACGTAGTTCTATTATTCTTACCTCCAATAAGGGCCCCGAAGAATGGGGTGAATTAATGGGAGACCAAGGGATTACAACAGCCATATTGGACCGATTATTACATAGAGTAGAGGTTATTCAAATGAACGAAAATGACAGCTACAGAATAAAGAATAGAACAACAATTTTTGAAAGAGAAAGTGTTCAAAATTAATTAGCAAAAAGTGTTCAAAACTACTTGACGGTTACAGGGTGTTATAAAGAAGGAGCGAAAAGTAAGTCCTATTCTGTCACCATCGAATCAACGGAACATAAAGACCAGGAGGCATTTCGAAAAACGGAAAAATTTAAAAACCTAGCGAAAACTCGCTATAAAATTGAAGTGAAAAATAGTGAACTAAAACACAGACACGGCTATGAAACAGCATCATCCTCGGGTCTATTTGGCATGGAAATTCAAGGAGCCACAGCGATATTCGCCGCCAATCTCAAGCGAATAATATAAAGTACTGGGGGGCAGGAGTCGTTTTCTAAAAAGGTATCGAGTTTCAATGGAATAACCTTTAGAATAAATGGTTCTAAATAAGCGTATAGCACATATTCTTAAAGCGTAAAGAGTTGATGGCCATAGCAACTATACGTGTGACTTATGACTGTTCTTACGTCTATATGCAATTAAAAAAATACAGTTCATCCATTACTCAAATAGAATATTTGGAGGATGATTATATATGAATAGCAAATCAATTAAAGCGATAAATCCAAATGTAGGAGTACCAACAGGTTCCATCATGTTGCCTGCAATAAAATATATTAGTGGAAAGCGTGAGTGGTTTGCGGTAACGCTACCTTATACTGCATTAAATCATATTAAAACTTCATCTGTAAAAAAGAAGGGAAAAGAAGTAATTAAATCAGATATTAAAAATCGTTTCTTAGATAAAAAGCTGTTTTTTGCAAGCGGCAAGTACAAAAATATGCGGCGAAAAGTGCAGAGGCTTGCAAGTTCTCTTTTTTTTCTAAATAGTTACTTCTGAAATCACAGAAGAAAGGGCATGTCGTAAGCGATAACTTTCTCCTGTAAATGCAATGATATGAGCGTGATGAACCAAACGATCAACCAAGGCAGAGGTTAATCGATTATCTCCAAAAATACGGTTCCATTGACCAAACTCTAGATTTGATGTAACAATTACGCTTTTTTGCTCATAACAATCAGCAATAATGTGAAATAGGAGCTCCGCACCTTGCTTTTGGAATGGAACGTATCCTAATTCATCTAGAATAAGTAGTTCACATGACTCAATCTGTTTCTTTAATCTCAATAAAGTCCCTTGCTTGAGAGCCTCTTCTAGCTGCGCTACTAAGTCTGCTACACGAAAGAAGCGAACTTCATGTCCTAGTTCACATGCTTTTAATCCTAAAGCAGTTGCCAAGTGTGTTTTTCCGGTTCCTGGGGAACCGAGTAAGAGAAGATTTTGTTTCCCATTAAGAAACTGTAAATCACAAATTTGCTCCTTATTCACAGTTACTGGTAAATTGATTTGTTCTCCCCATTCATAGTTCTTCAGCCACTTTACTTCACGAAATTTGGCCTTTTTCATTAAGCGTGCAATTTTCTTTGTTTGACGCGATTCAATTTCTAAGTTTAATAGATCCCTTAAATATTGCTCCTTACTCTTAAATGGGATATTATCATAGGATTCTATTACATGAGCTAAATGCAATGTTTTACAAGCCTCTCTCAATGTACCTGTAATCATCGTTCTATTCCTCCTTCTAGTAATGGACATAACTTTCGGTCATACTGGCCTAGGTCTGTTTCATAATCTACTAGAATTGCTGGGGTATGCATCTCATCCCACTTTTCCGGATAAGAAATATTCTTAGCCTCTAGAAGAAAGCCAAGCTCATGGGGGCTTCTTTCTAAGAGTTCTTCCTGCTGAAGAAGTTCATGAATTTGCTGTAGAGAGTAGTTTTGTAACAGCTGACGTAACCCAGTGATTCTTTTTTTACTATCTTCCTTTTTAAAGAGAAGATATGCCTGTACCCTTTCGGGTAAATAGGGAAAGAACCGTGAATAACGCATAGCACGAGGTTTAAATTCCCAATCACCTAAGATCTCATTCCAAGGGATAGGCCTTGTTGTATTCATATATGGACGATATTCTTGGTAAATCACTTCTCCATCATTTGTAAAGCACGTGAATTGATTCCACTCTTTCTTTACCACTACAACCTGTTTCATATGAGCTTTTCGTAAGACAAAACGCTCATTGTCCACTGAAATCTCCCCATACTTATTTACTGTGGCAGTATCTAATGAAAAGACCGACAGGTCCTCCAACGGCAATACCTTAAGAAAGCTCCTGTCCTCTTGCCAAAGTTCCTCAATGGATGCTTCTTTTTCATAGTGGAGGCGTTTTCGATCCTCCACTGTTTGAACTTGTAACCATGCTGCTAGCTGTAGAAAATCCTCCATAATGGGTGCTGTGACAAACCAATTATTTCTGGTATAACTAACTTTTCGTTCTACATTGCCTTTTTCGTGGCCACTCGCTGGATTACATGGTTGTACTTCAAAATTATAATGCATCTGAAAGCGTAAGAAAGCATCTGTATATGTACGCTTATCTCCTTTTCCAATACTTACTACTGCAGCAGAGAGATTATCAATTCTTAAATATGTTGGAACCCCACCAGCCTGTTGAAATAGTTGCTTGAGTCCCTCTAAAAAGCACTCTCCATTTTCCGCTGGAAGAGGATAAGCAAATGCTGCATTGCTGTAAGGAAAGCTAAGAATTAATACTTTGATGTCTTTGTATTCTCCATTTGTTACAACTGTCATATTCCCAAAATCTACTTGTGCTTCACCCGCAGGGTGCTCAAGTCGTTCATATCGTTTTTGTTTTGACTCTTTAATCTGTGGCTTTCGCTGTTGAATATATTCACATACAGTACGATAAGATCCTTTGAATCCATGTTCATTTTGTAGCTGTTGAAATATTCTTTTGCTTGTTCTTCTCTCTTTTCTCCTTAGTTTAAAATCCTCTTCAATCCAATCATCCACAATTTCCCCGTAACCTTGTTCATACATCATGCCACGCTTTTTTTGTGTTACATCTTTAGAATGGACATCACCGTCCGCATACTTCTTAATAGTTCTCCAGTTCTTTCCTGTCTTTCTTGCAATCTCTGATATATTTAAGTCTTCGTTCTCTCGTAAATGTTTGATATAATGTATTTCAGGCATTGCTAGCATCCTTTCTTAAACCTCCATCTGTATTGGCTTCGACACCTAATACAGTAGAGGGTGATGGAAGAGCTTGCAAGCCTTTTTTTATGCACTCATGCTATGTACGAATTCTTCGCAACAGTCTGTACTTTTATTTTGCATTAAACAATAAAAAGCATAAAGATGATATAAAAAATTATATTAAAGAGGAAGAACAATATACTATTCCTCCTGTCACTCTTGTCTCTTATGGAAAACTTACATTTCGACCATTTACATTTGCTGATACTGATTATAATTTTTCCTTGAGTGGCTCAGTAGCTGGACTAATTTTTCTTCCTCTTAATTATAAGTTTGAGTGCTTAGATGGTAATCATCGTTCTGTTGCAATTCAAGAACTTGCTGATGAAGCTCCAGAGTGTATTTCAGAAAGCCATTTATTATTAAATATAGTTGTAGAAGAAAGCGTAAGAAAGATTAGGCAAGATTTTGTTGATGTAAATAAAAATGCTAAGCAAACAACTGCTTCTATAAATACTTTGTTTAACACAAGAGATCCTCTTGCAGGTATTGTAGCTGACTTATTAGAAATGGTTGACTATTTAGAAGATACAACAGAACTATTGGCAACAAGTGTGTCTAAAAATAGCAAGGACATTTATACAATTAATAATGTAAAAAATGCTGTAATTGAAGTATCTGGTTTTAATTCTCAATCCAATGGAGAAGAAAAAATATCCAACATAGTTAAAGAAGATTCCAGTCAAAAGGATGTATTTACAAATAGGGCTTATCAATTTTTTATGAAACTAAAGAATATTATATTAAGTCATGTTTAGAAAAACGAGAAGAAACTCCAAAATTAAGAAATGAATCTATGTTGACGAGTGGTACAGGAATAATAGTTATAGCTCGTTTAGCAGGTTATGTCTTTAACGAGTATGGTGCGGGTAGAGCAGAGCAAGAAATCGACAGATTAATGAATTATGATTGGTCACTAAAGAATCCAACGTTTAAAGGAAAAATTATCAATGCTAATAGTAAAATACTAAATTCAAGGGAAGCTATCAATTCCACAGTCAAGGCGATTGCTATCGAATTGGGATACGAATATAAAAAGTAATCAAACTGCTTTTTTCCAAGGTGTAAGAACATTTAAGTAATTAAGTGCTATTTGTAGGGCATTGGTATGGAGAACGTTTTTGGATTTGCATCAAACTTTAGGCTTTTTATGAATATAAAGATGTGAAGACAATAAAATGATTGGAGTAACATATAACCAGAAGGGGTGAAGTGAAATTTCAAAGATGGTAGTGCACTACTGTTTTTATAAGATATCACATTGAATTTCCTGGTTACATAGAATGATTTACCATATCATTCATAAGGATTCTAACTATTATGAATAAATAGGATCATCGTCATGAGTATCTGTTACCTTTGTGTTTCTTTAATAGTAAAGAGTGCATTAATCTAAGGAGGATTGATGCACTTTTTTGTTATAAGTTCAGTTGTACTACTGTTGTGTAGAGAACAAACTTTAGTGAATGTTTGTTTAAATTAAAAGATATCTCCCTTCAATTTAAAATAACAAGTAAAAGAAAGGACAGCCAATACTGGCGCCCTCCCCATACTTTCATAAAATCTAATTGTAAAATTATAAAAAACTATCAATGGCTAAAATAAGTAATACAATTTAAATCTAAAATAAGTTCAAATCTTACATTAAAAGGAAAATGCGGAATATTTATTTTCAATAGAGTAAAAAAGTTCTAATATTTTTAATAATACTGGGTTAATTAAAAACCTAATAATATCATGTTTATTGCTTTTCGACCTTCACAATCTTACTGCTAATCCATCCAAACACATCTGAAGATGTTTCTATTTTATACCAAAGTATGCCTTCATCATCTTTCTTCCTAGCTAGAACAGTATAATGCTGACCTTTTACAAGGGAAGTTACAACAGAGCCCTTAAGATTTGGAGTGCTGCGAACATTTGCCATAGCTACTTGCACTGTTAGAACTTCCATTTTTGGGTTTAATTGAGTATGAGTAACCGGGGCTTCCTTTTTTTCAGAGAAATGACTGAAAAGTGGGGTCCAAGTATCCTTTGTCTGTACAACGGTTATGATTAGAATGAAAGATAAAAGTGACGAAATAAAGACTGGTTTTTTAAGAAATCTAAGGATGGACCAAAATCTTGCAGATCCAATCAGTACCTTTGAAAATTTTGTAATCTCATCTTGTTGAATTTTGTTATTTTTACGATAAAAGTTAATAATTTCTTTTACCTGTGTTATTGGTATTCCATACTCCTCAGTTAAAGCATCGTACTTTTTTTGTTTATGCTTAATAACAAGATATTTACCAACATAAAGCAGGAAGTTAATAAAAGTATCTTTAGGATGTTCCCCTTCGTAATACCCAATCGTATTATATCTCTTAATCAGTTTTAGTAATAAGTCAGGAAAAACATTTGCCTTTGTTTCGAGTTCATTATGTAAAAGCCATTGACGAACAGAAAAAGTAGCTAACTCAAGCTGGGTGGGTACTCCTAAAATGGTTAAATCTTCATCCTGCAATAATAATGTTTGATTGGTAAAGAGCTGATGGACAATCTCTAGTTTATTTTTACTAGTATTGGCAAAGCAGGCAATGGCAGCAAAGCGATACAAACAAGCCATATATAAGAAACTTTTGTTATTACTGTATAGCTCAAACTTTAAGACTGGATGGTTATCAATATACGAATAAAGTTCACCTGATCCTCTAAGGGCTGCTTGAAAGTTTCCTTCTTTCATTTTTGATAGAATTCCTTCAGTGGTCTTTTGCATCCAAACTCTATATGTATCTAATTTTTCCAATTTTATGCCGTATTGAATGCCATACTCCTCTAAGAATAAACTATTAATGCCAACATCAAATACATTCAAATCCTGTGAGACACGTACAAACAAGCCGCCAACCAAAGTTAGGAGGATATGGTTATAGCGAAGTTTCAGATTGAGTAAGAATTCATCTAGTTTTTCTAAGTATTCGCTCCAAGCATTAAGAACTTGAGAGTAGGAATGTACGATAGCGTTATTATCATTTGTAATGGCTTTGGCAAGTGCTCCTCCTGCAATAGAACCAAGAGGTCCAAGAAGAAGGCTTCCAACTACCTTAGTTCCTATTCGGAACGCTATTTTCGCCCCAGCTGAATCTTTAATCCCTTTCATCACCTTTATATGCTCTGCATAAACCGAGGCATAGTTTTCTAAACTTTTTTGGATTAAATGAACATCAGCTAGAATCCCTCCTTGCATTGATTTTAACGCTTTGGAATCAAATTTATATCGAAGAAATACTTTCCCATAATCGGTTTTAGAAAAGAATTCATATATTTGTTTATACTCTCTTTCAATTTCACTGAAGAAAAGGGTTCGTTTGAGCTCATCTGACAGATAAGCAGGATTTGTAATATTCAAAAACTGCTGCATCCGCTCTAGATACTGCTGTTTACTATTAGTTTCTGTTGTATAGATTTCGTTGATACGATCTACCCGTTTAACTAGAATGTTAAAAATTTGTTGATATTTTTGCTCTGTTTTTATTTCAGCGTATGCGAGGATTTCTTCAGCAGCATCTTTGTTTAATTCTTTATTGATCCTCTCTTCCATAGTCATGATTTGTTGAGCAGGATTTTGAAAAATAGTAGTCATTAGAATAGGTCCAGTAAATCTAATAAAGTATCCGAATTATCAAGAAAATCTGACAAGTCGGCAAGGTCTGAAAAGTCTTGTGCTGAAGAGAAGGTATCAAATGCTTCTATTGTATTCATAAAATCTAGATCAAAAGAAGAAGGAACTGTTATGGTTGTCTGTCCTAGTGCGTCCATGCCACTCTGTCCAATTAACTGATGTGTATCAGCATCAAAAAAGTTCTCCTGACCAAATAAGCCTGATTGAGAGTATGCCTCGGCATGATCAAATTCATAGAATGTTTCTCCTTCACCTGAACGATCCATGGCTGTTAATACTCCACCATCTGTTTCTATTTGGTAGTTTCCTACTACAATGTTATGTATCTCAACATGCTGACCATTCAAATCAACATTTAATTCTCCCAAAACTCCTTGTATGTTAGATTTAACAGTTTCGTTTGCTATGTCCTCAATAATATTTGGAGCATTTATAGTACGGATTGTCCTTAGAGAGGGGATTTGCCTAAACAAAAATTCAAATAAGTCGTTCATTTTTTTGTCTTAACTCCTTTACAATAGAATAAAAATTGATGCTTAAAAAGAGCACTATAACATCTCAACTAATGAAAGCTGGTTGGCTTATCCTTTAGAGGTGAAGTCCTTTTAGCTTTGCATCCCATTCTTCAAGTATTTTACTTAATGAATAGTTAATTAGTTATAAGTCTATTATACTATAATGTGCTAATTTTAAAATGAAAGATAGATAAATTTGGAAAAACACAGTAGAGCTGAGGATAAGGGAATTCATCTAGCAGTATATATGCGGCGTTTATATTGTTGTAAACTATAGATCAGAAATTAATTTATTTTTATATAGAAGAGAATAAAATTTAGATTTAATGTCAAGTAACAAAAAAAGGAAAAGAATCAATCATTTTTCCTATTTTTTGTCTATTTTCGACAAATTTTTTATCGATGTTGTGTCAATATAAGTAAAAAGATTTACTTTGGAAGTATTGAATATATTTTTGGGGATTTTTTTAAGTACATGACATGTCCATTTGAATATGTATAATGAACGTATAAAATTGTTCTTTGATAACTGAATAGAGGTGAGAGCGTAGCGGGGGACAGGCACCGTTTTCTCAAACAATTATAAATTCATCCGATAATGAAATAGTTTATAGGTCACAAGATTTGAAAAAATAATATTACATATATCCTACTTTGTTTTATTATAAATTAGTACTATAGTAGATTTACAGAATATGTGAATTGTTATAAATGGCTAGGAGGAAGTAGATGCTAGGTCTGAACAAGAGAAGATTACTCCTAAAAGAGAAGTTAGCAAAGTTAAAGGAAGCATCGATTGGAGACGTTTTTTTAGAACAAGAATGCGAGTTTATTGAAGCGAAAATGAATAGTGAAATTTATAATATCGTTGTGGTAGGTCATTTTAGTACGGGGAAGTCGACCTTTATTAATGCGTTAATGGGCGGCAATTTATTACCAACGAGTGTTAAAGAAACAACGGCAGTGACAACGAAGATTTTTTCAGTCAAAAAAGAGGATTCACGCGTCAACAAGGCGGCTGTTAAGTTTAAAAAAGGTAAGGTCGAGTGGGTGGATTTGAACGGAAATCAAGAGACCTTAAAAAAGTATGCCACCCTTTTACAAACACAGATGGATGTGGCTGCAAATATAGAAGTCGTAGAGGTGTATCGGACGATTCCGTTATTAGGAGAGCATATTTGTCTAGTCGATACTCCAGGTGATAATGGGATTACTGAGAGAATCTTTGAATACACAAAAAACGAAATTGAAAAAGCGGCAGCGATCATATATCTGATGCCAAGCAGAGGGGTGTCTAGCTCAGATGCTAGGCTCTTAAATTATATAAACCAATATCAAGAGCGGGTATTCTTTGTCGTCAATCAGTTGGATGTTGTTCCTAAGGAAGAACATGTAACCCACCTTCAATCAATTGCTTTGGAGATTGAAAAAATTAGCATCATGAAATCCACTCCTGTTGTATACGGACTATCCTCAAAAAATGCACTCAAGGGGAGAATGGAGCACTATCAACCATTAGTCATGAACAGTGGCATTCTTGCATTGGAAGAGAAGCTGTTTCAATACATAGAAAAACAAGAATATCAACAGGATTTCTTAACATCGATTGAGAAAGATTTTTTGCGACTTGAACAAGATATAGATGAAGCCACCCAAGCTAAGCAGTTACAGGAATCGAAAGTGCAAGAACAACGCCAGCAAATCCAAACGAGAATTGAAAACATCGTAAGGCGAATGCGTCTTGAGTATGATGAATTAGAGCAGGGGCTGCTTCTCTATATGAGAAATGAAACCGAGCAAATCGTGAAGGAAATGAGTGACAAAAAAGAGGGGTGGGTGGAGCAAATATCGCCATCTTTCCAGTCTGAAGCAACGGTAATCTCAACGAAATTAAAGAACAACTTAATGGCTTTGTTAAAAAAAGACTGGAAGGATATGGACCTATTTGTAAAAAACATCAAAATTCAAATAATTGGTCTAAACAAAGAAATTAACGAACTGGCCAATAAAAAATATAATGAATTCATTCAAATTGTCCATCGTGATACCGTGCTGTTAGAAGAATATGTGCCGAAACGCAATCGGGTCGTGATTGAACTTATCATGCAAGCGAATCAGAAAAAAAAGAAAGCGGAAACGCGATTTAGCAGATTGGTCAATGAATTAACGAACCGCCAGTTTCAGTTTAAAGTAAACCAAGATAATCAAGTGGATAAAAGATTTCAGCCGATTTTTAAGCTTGAAGAAGAAAAAACTAGCCGAATGAAGGAATCAAAGTTAGCTGAACAAAAGCTTGAGCAATTATCGGAGAAAATCGCAGAGAAATCCTATGAACAGACGACTACTCAAAAGGATTTTGAGCGCGAAACAAGGCGTTTAGGTGCGATGCCGAAGGTTGAAACCTATACCTATTATGAGGAGGTTTCAAGAAAAGGTCTTGGTAAAATCCTAGATTTATTTTCGACGAAAACAGTGAAAAGAACTGGGAGAGATGATTCAAGGCAACAAAAGTGGATTAAGGACAAAGAATCACTTGAACGGACGTATGAACGAAAGCTTGAGCAGCTAAGTAGTTCTGTCAGAAGCCTGCAGTCAAAGCTCCAAGTGGAAGAGCGTTTAAAGCGAATGCATGACCGAGAAGTACGGAAGTTAGAGGAACAAAGTGAAGATCAGATGATTGACCTCATGGAGGATCTGCACACATCATACCGAGAATATGCAAAGAAATGCATTGAGGAATTTCACCTTGTTCTTAATCAACAGGCAACCGGCGTGTATAAGGAATGCACCAAGGATTTAAGTAATGATCGCAAAGAGGTTAATGAAACAATCAAGAAGCATGTTCGTGAACGAGTGACAGTAGAGGAAAAGGAAATAAGAGGACAGCACGCTTATTTACTTGAGGGGGAATTTTAAGATGGAGCAAACGACACGCCTGCAATTTCGTAATCAAATTGAAAAGGTAACAAATTTAGTTAAAGAGAATTATTTGTTTGCACAAGAAATCGATCAGCAGCTAGGAGAGTTGATTGACGTAAAAGCGAGTATTAATGACTTTCAAGTTTTAAAGGAAAACCTTACAAATAACCGGTTTGAACTGGTTGTAATTGGTGAATTTAGTACAGGAAAATCAACTTTTATTAATGCGATTGTTGGGAAAAAAGTGCTACCAAGTAAAGCGCAGCCAACCACCGCTACCGTGAATTATATTGTTCATGCCTCACAGCATCCTGAGCAAAAAGAAGAGGCAGTCATCTTTTTTGAAAATGGTAGTCAAAGATCGGTGCCATTCGCTGAGTTAGAGGACTATGTTTCAGAGATGAGCAAAAAAATTAAAGTTGTCGAGGAAATCAAATATGTCAATATTTACATTGATTCTCTTTATCTAGAAGATGGTGTTGTCATTGTTGATACACCAGGAATGGAATCACTTCATATCAAGCATGATGAAATCACGAAAAAGCAAATCAGACGATCGAATGCGAGTATTTTTCTGTTTGATATTAATCGTGCAGGTAGTCGCACAGAGTTTGAGTTTATCAGTGATGTCTATGAATCTATTGATCGTATTTTCTTTGTGGCAAATCGTTCTGATGAAGTGAATTTAGAAGAGCAAACCATTGCTGAAGTAGTTGAATCCATTGAGGAAAAATTGCAGGATAATCCTTATCATAATGTGTCAAAGGACCATGCAAAAGTATACCCAGTAAGTGCGTTAAAGGCGCTCAACTCAAGGATTGCTGAGAATACTCAGGATGACAGGAAGAAGGCTGAATGGCTAGCAGCTTCTGAAATTGTCTCTTTTGAGAATCGCTTATGGGATTATTTGACGAAGGGTGAGAAAGTGAATGAATTACTTTCACAGCCATTGAATCGAATTGAGAGGTTCTATGAAGATGTGGTTCAACAGCTGACAAATAAGCTAGCAGTTGTAAAGGGTGAAGTTGATCTTTTAGCAGTAGAAAAAGAAATTGGACGTTTAACCGAATCAATTGATTCTCGTAAACTAGCATTAAGTGATGAAAAAGCAACAATCATGCGGAGTATAAGAGATTTGATCGATAGCTCTGAAGAAAAATTTGAAAAGAAGATGGATCTTCTATCATCACAGCTTCAATCACAATTAACGAATTATGAGGACCTTGAAACGTTCAAAAATGATTTTGACCGCTTAAATGAACGAATTAAGTCTCGTTATTTATCAGAAGCGGAAAGTTTCATAAAACTCATAAAGCGAAATGTCTTACGATCAGTCGTCGAGCACATTCGCATAAATGAAGAACAGCTTGCGAGTGAACTAAATACAGGTGATTTAGATTTAACTGTAAACGTCGGCTTAAGAATGGTTCAAAAAAGTGACCATACGGAGCTATCCTATTTGAAGGAATCGTTGCAAAAGATTGAGGAAGACACCCAAGCGGTTCGCGATAAAATGGATGCCATTGATGAAAAAATCGGACAGGTTCAGCATAATGAAATGGTTGAGGAAGAATTGGATCAATTTTATGAACGCTATGAGACTCGAAGAGCAGAAATTAATACAAGACTTCAAGGTGAGACGTATTATTTGAATGAAGAGGTGGAACGTGAGCGAAAAGGAGCAGGTAAGCTGTTAACCTGGCTAGGTGTTCCTGAGAAAATGAAGAAAATCACGGTGAAAAACCCTCGAGTGGAAAAATGGGAAAGTGATTTAGCACGTCTGGAAAAAGATTACGAAACGAAACTATCACAAATTGAAGGTCGAAAATCAGAAGCAAAAGGGTCTAGTCAATTGATGAAGCAGCAGCTTGATAAGCTTGAAGGAAAAGAGGACAAGCTCCGAAGCGATTTCCAAAGCATTCGAAATCAAATCATGAAAAAGATCCTAGATAACCAAAAAGAAGAAGTTCAACGAATGAATAAGGAAATCATTCGTGCGATTGTAGAAGTGACCATTGGCGTAAAGCAGCAATACCATGAGCTCATTGACACATTGAATGTGGAGGCGGTTGTTTCAAGAATCGTCGATCATTATTATGAAGAGCAAGATTCGATTATTAAAAATTTAACAGCCGAGCTTGGAAACCAAAAAGAACTGATGAACAAAAGTAAACAAGAGCAGCAGGAGATTGAGAATCAGTTAAAGTCAATTCAACAAAGGATGGAAGAGAAAAAGAACGATCTTCAGCAATTGAAAGAAGGGCGTAGCCTAGCAACGATTGGATAAGAGGGGGATGACAGAAATGATTGAAAAGGCGAAGCAAATATTAGAGACGCTAACACTCACGACTGACCAAAAAGAGGAACTCGTATCGATAAATAAGCATTTGGAGCGCAATGAATTGTATATTGCATTTCTTGGGAAATTTAGTGCAGGAAAATCGTATTTAATCAATGAGTTAATCGAAAGGCCTGGACTTTTACCAACAAAGGTGACGGAAACGACTGCAATTGTAACAGAAGTAAGAAAATCGGCTGAAGAGTTGGCAGTGGCAGAAAAGGTAAGTGGGACTCAAGAGACACTTGACCTTGCTGAGATCAAAAAATATATCCAAGGTAACAACGGAATTGAATCAATTGAAAAGTTTAAAGTCTCCGTTTCGACGGGAAGCTTACCAGAAGACATTGTGTTGGTGGATACTCCAGGAAGAAATACGATTCATGAGAGCCATATAAGAATGTCAGAAAACGCCATTTTAGATGCAGAAGCAGCCGTTTATGTACTATCAACGGCAGGTGTTTCCAAAGAGGATTTATTATATCTAAAACATATTAGTCAACTTCAGCCAAACCTTTATTTTGTCTTAAATAAAATTGATCGTCTTCTACAACAAGACGAAGGCGAAGATTTATCAGATGTAATTTTAAGACTTGAGGACGAATTGGCTACAGCTTTATCCATCCCTGTTACAGTCTATTCAGTCTCTGCAAAAGAAGGCTATGGAATGGAAGAACTACGAAATGTGATTTTCCAATCGATTGCGCAAAATGCTCAAAGCTTAAAACAAACAGCAGCAGAGCAACGGATGAGAGGACTGATCGAAAAGGTCAAGGACCATCTTGTGACAGAGCTTCATTTTATCAATACCAGTATCAATAAGGGAGAAGTGGGCTTAGAAGAAGAGCGAGCAAAAATCCTTGCTGATCAGGAGAAAATTGAGCGTTTAATCGAAAATGATCGATTAAAAACGATGGAGAAATGGCACGACATTCGCAGTAATAAACGCA
This sequence comes from Niallia sp. Sow4_A1, assembly GCF_052116745.1. NCBI lineage: Bacteria > Bacillati > Bacillota > Bacilli > Caryophanales > Bacillaceae > Niallia > Niallia sp. Sow4_A1. The sequence continues at coordinate 59,409 of NZ_JBQKKM010000012.1, forward strand.
GTCAATTAGAGTCTCAAAAAATTCAGCTAAAGCAGTTGATGTTAAAAGAACTGGTAAATATTAATTCAAAGGGAGCAGCTGAACAATTAGCGCTTTTGATCCAAGATGAGATTCTTTCAAATCGAAAGGAATTTATTGATCAAACCTTAGCTGAAATGAAGGAACAAAGTAAGCATGACCTTCAACTTCAAATCGCAGAAATTGAAAAGGTAACAACCGATATCCACATTCCGAAGCCAAACTTAGAGGAGTTAGAGCAATATCAACAAGAGCAATTTTTAAAGCTAGCAGGAGAGGTCGAGAGCTTGCAACAAAAATATCAGCAGTTAGTAGAAATACCTGCTGTTGATGTGGATTCAGCGCTTCATGAGCATCAGCTTCAAGAACTACAAGATGAGCTCCAGACGTTAAAGGGCAAGCTTGATGTTCCATATGTGGCACAATTCGTGGAACGAGAGCGCTCTGATGCTAACTATTATCAAGAGATGTTAACAAACATAGGGAAACTTGCGGATGTAGCAGTGATGTTTGTTCCAGTGGCAGGTCAAGCGAAGGCTGGGACGAAAGCGGCGATAGAAGCAGGCAAACTAGCGGCAAAAGAAGGTTCAAAGCAAGTGATTAAGGAAAGTGCGAAAGCTGCCTCCATAGAAGTGGCAAAGGTTATGGCGAAAGAAGCAGGCAAAGAGATTGCTCAGAAAACAGGCGAGCAATTGATGAAGGAAAAGGCTGTTAAGGCACTGAAGCTACTGTCCTTTGAAGGAATTGGTGAAAAAATTGGTGCGGCGATCGACCATAATGAAGGAAAAACAATCCTTGTTGAGGATGGGGCAAATCGAAGTCAATTTTATAAGCAAAAATATGAAATTGAACAAACGTTTATGCAAAAAAAGAGAGAGTTAAATCAAAAAATTGCACAGCAAGCAAAGAGTGTTCAAGAGGCGAAGCTTCAAGAGCAGCAAAAGCAACAGCTGGAAGCATTGAAAGCCGAAAAAGAACGAAAACTTGTTGAGCTTCAGTCAAATCAGGAGAAAGCAATTCAACAAGCAATCGCAGATTCGTACAAAGCGATTGCTGAAGAGAAGATTTCTGTATTTATCAATGAGCAAATGGCCTTATTGGACAACTGGCTAACAGCGGAAAGCCTTCAAATCGAGCATGCGGTGAGCGCAGGGCTGCAGTCCTACTATAAAGGACAGTTTGAGGAGTTAGAACAACAGCTAACTCAGGTGGAATCGACTTATAAGGAAAATATAGAGGTACTTTTAGAACAAAAAGCACAACTAACAAAACAAGTGGATGTGTGCGAGGAATATCTTGGAGTCGTCGTTTCATGAAGAACATCTATTCATGGATAGATGCTCAAATGAAGCAAGCTGCTCTTTTGTCAAAAGAAGAGCAGGATCTATCTGTTTGGCACTATCTGTCACAGCTGGAACCACTTCCGGCTGTGGAAAAAGAGGAATCGGCTCAGCGAGGATTAACTTCTTTAGTAGAGCAAGATGAAAGAACTGTTTTGTTAGATCTAGACGAGGGGGATTTTGGGTTAGATCTAGCTAGTTACCTAGATGATGACGATTTTGGGTTAGATCAGGCTAGCTATTTAGATGACGAGGGAATTGGGTTAGATCATAGGGATTATTTGGATGAGGAGGACTTTGGACTTGATCAAGGGGAATATCTTGAGGATGAAGACCTTGAGGAAGATTCTCCATCCAAGCATGAAGAGCAGTCTAGTAATCTAGTAGATGCTGAGAATGAGAGCGGAGGGAAACCTCAGATTTTCATTCGAAAATATATTGCTGCATCGGCCGAACCATCTACGGTAGAGGAAGAGGTGCTGGCTGACTTGACTGGTGAATTAAAAATGAGAGCACTCGTTCATGTCATTGGTAAAAAGCAACTTCAAATTCAATTTCTATCAAGCTATATAAATCCCCATTGGGAAAATACATTTCCTGCTCCTTTCTCATTAATGGATTGGTTAAATGAATTTACGGGGGACATTGATGTAAACTACCATCACACCTTTACGATTCACCTTGATTCAGGGCCGGTGACGGAAGAAAGCTTTTTAGCGTTTATGAAGCTTAGAAGTGGCAGGGTAAAAATAGGCGTTCCACTTAAAGCACTCTTTTATTATACTTGGAGATTTAACTTTGACGAAAAAGCACAAACACCAGGAAATGAGAAGCGAGTGATTTACTTAATCGGTGAGAGGTTGGAGCGACAAGAGTTTAATCAGCTCATGGAGCCTGAAAGAAAGCAAGTCATCCTCATTGGAACCGATCAAGAGACACTAGTGAGGCAGAAAGAAAGACTTTCAACTCTTCCATCCGAAAGTCATGTGCATTTTTTCTCTTCTCTATCATTCTATGACCTCTATTTGTATATGAACGTTAATGAAGGAGCAGAGAAGGAGAATGTTGATGGTGCTGATAAAAGAAAAATCGATTTTCCAGTGTTTCTTCGTATGCAGCTAAATAACTGGGCAGAGCAAGGCCAAAACGAGGAAAAACTTAACCATTTAATTAGTGAAGTAATTCATGAGATGTGTAATGAATGGTGGTTAGAGCACTCTCCAGAGGATATTCTTTTAATGAAAAAAATCATAAAGGTGAGTGCTTGTTTTCAGACAAATGTGATACCAACAGTAAAAAGGATATATAAGTTGAATAAGCGAATGTTGGCTTATTTTAAGAATCAAGATTATGACACAAAACAAGCATTTTTTCTACAAATAGAGAAAGCATTAACGCCGATTTGCCAGTTGTTAAATGAAGGAGTCGGGGTGTCGAAATGAACAGACAGGATAAAATCGATTCGCTGTTTTACCCCTTGATTGAGATGGAAAGTTTTAATGAACAGCTCATTGAAAAATTATCTGTGAAATTCGGGCAATTAGAAAAGACCATTCCTGGCACGAAGCAAGGGTTTGGTGTGCTCATTCAGGCAATGGAACAGCTTGGGGTGGAAGAGCGTGCCATGGTCCTTATGCAGCTCTCAGAGTTTTATCTTTATTTTATCTCAAGTAAAAAAGTCAATGTAGATTCATTTAAAAAGAGCATTGATCAGAAGTCTAGGTTCGGTCGTTTATTATTCTCCTATGTGGACCAGTACCCAGAAGAGTTTATTGACGTGAACACTAAAGGAGAAAGTACAAAATGAATAAATCAAAATCAGCGATATTGATTCCTTTATCGGTTTTGATCATCTTTATGATGTATTCATGGAAGGATGGGGAACTACATGTACTCACCGTTGCTGGTGGACTAGTTGTTTCCATCCTTCTTTATGTAGTCATCGTAGAACTGATCAAGGGAATTCATTCATTTCAGCAAAATCAAAACAAGAACACCGAGGATGTTATCAGTCAAATGAGTCAGGATGCGACGACAATGGCTGAGCAAATGAAAGAGCTGCGAGAAGCAGTGGTGAGCAGTTCTACACTTCAGACTGAATTGTTAGAGAAAAATCGTCAAACATTAGCTAGTTCCCTGGTAATTGTCCAACAGAAGCTTGAAATTCTTTTAGAAGCGGAAAAGGAAGTAAAGAGCTCATTAAATGATGGGGTGGAAAAACTGTATAGATCCATCATTGAACAGGGAGAAGGACTTCAGGGAGTTTCTAAAAATATCCTTGATCAAATGAATCAAAACGCTAAGGATGCTAAAGCATACCAAGAGTCCGTCACAGAGAAAATCAATACGATTGGTGGAACAGTGGATCAACAAACTGAAATCTATCAATCTATCAATTCAAGCTTGGAAAGCATGAGCCAGGGTGTTGTTGAAGAATTGAAAGCGTTGGAGCAGCAGTCAGAAAGAGCGACCGAAGTTTTTGTGAAAACCATTCAAGAAAATGCGAATTCGCAGCAAGATGCTTTTACAAAGCAAATCACATTAGTTCTAGAAGAAATGAAAAACTTGGAAGAGTCCTCTCAATCGCTATTGAAGGAACAGCTTGATAGACAGTTAGAGAAATCTGATGCATTATTAGTGAACTTTAAGGATTCAGCTAACGAGCAACAGGAGAAAATCAGTGAACATATGTCTACTATTTTAGAAGAAATTAAAGGGAGTTCAACTGAACAGCTGCAATCACTTCAGCAATTGGCCCAAACGATAAAGGATGATGGACAAGAGTTGCAAGGATCATTCTTCGAAAACCTTTCTTCATATAAGGAAGGATTGCAGGATGTGATCACGATGATGAAGGAATCGGCTGTTACAGTCCAAGAAGAAATCATGAACCAGTCGGGTGAGCAGGTGAAAAAGATTGAAGAAGTGATTGAAGTGCTTAAGAACAATACATCTTCTTTCCATGAAAAAATGGACAACTATATGACAAGCGCACATGATTCAACGATTCATGCACAACAGCAGATGACAAACAGCACCATTGAACAAAGCCAAAAACTTGAGGATCTTTCGTCAGCGTTAAAAGACCGCTTTGAAGAAATGCAAGCGGGTGTCGCTAAGAGAATGGAAAACCAATACACAGCGGTTACAACGATTGTTGAAAAACTGAATGAAACGGTAGAAGGCTCACAAGCGAAGCTAGATGACTATACAAAACAACAGGTTGTAAAACTGAATGAAGTTGTAGAATTGACGAAAACTGAAACAGCAAAATCATTACAGGAATTGAAGACCCAAGGAAAAAATCAGCATGACCATATGCAACGCTTCTTAAAGGAATCAAAAGAGGAAGCTGTCAAAACTCGAGGCTCAATGGATCAGCATCATCGGAATGTATTGCGCGAGCTTGAAGGCTCATTAGCAAAAGTTGTGAAACATCAAATCGAAGAAAATAAAGTTATTGTTCAAAGAACTTCTGATGTGATCAACCAGTTTTCAAGTTTCCATAAAGAATTGATCTCAGAGCATCAAAAGCAACTACAGCTAGCGAGTGGTCAACAAGAAAAGCTTAAAGCTCAGGTGGATGATTTTAGAGACTTGTTGATTCCACTAACAGATCTTCACCATAATCTTCAGGCAATGTCGAAGGAAGAGTACAAAAAGCTATATGAAACGATGGAAATACTTTCATCCACGCTCGTTGACACGATTGAATCAAAAAACAGCTTGCGAACACATATAGTAAGGATGCAGGATGAGATGCTGCAGAAGTTAAGGTAAAAGAAGCACGAAGGTTCTCACACTTTCTTGGAGGCGCGAGAACCGTCCCTATCGTTCTATCAACCAATGCATTATACTCTACCCAAAACAAGAAGTTGAACAAGAACTTCCAATCTGGGAAGTTTTCGACACAAATAAAATAATAGAAATGCGGGCGGTTGATTGACAGTTGTGAACGGACTGCTGAGGACTTAAGGGAGATATTATAGGTCCAAAAAGTTAATAAGATAGGATGTTATTTTTCGAAAATGTTTTACATTAATCGAATTTTTATGTAATTTCTATCCCAACACCGATATTCTTGGTGAAAACAAGTTAATTTAAAAAACAGTAAAACATCAACAAACGTTGATATACAATGTTTGTTGGTGTTTTTGTATCTTGGAAAGATGGTTGAAAAGCTTCTATATAGTAATATATAGAACATTTTGTTAATATTATTGTCTTTTCTATCCGACTTTCATCAATAAATTCATTTATTAAACCATTAGAACAACTATGGATACTACTAATGTAATTTCTTATAATATCCAAAATATGCTAATATATTGACATAGGACCTATTGCTTATGAGGAGGGAAATTATGTCAACGAAGGCTGAAGGCTTAATAAATTGGCTTATAAAATATAAAATACCTTTTCAGCTATCCAAACATTTATGAGCTACGTAGAGAAAGACATAAAAGCAATTACAGCTGCATGTTCCCTCTCGTTTAGTAATGGAATAACGGAAGGGCATGTTAAACGACTCAAAACCATTAAAAGAATGATGTATGGACGTACGAGCAGCAAGCTATTAACACAAAGAGTATTATTAACTTTATAGGGAAAATGTTTTTCTGAAAAAACATTAAAATTCCTTCCTATCCAGACATATACGTTTTCACCAAAAGTGCGTAAGAACCAGAAAATGACACAGTTTCTGCTCATTTAAGTGACACACCTTACTGGAAGTTAGATTAAAACCAATATCATTTGACATGGGGCCTCTACGAACATGATTCTCTTATAAAACGAAGCCACACAAGGATTTTTCCTAATTGACTAAGGCTATCCTGTACGCTCCTTCATGTAAAATCCACGTATCTAACTGGAAAAGAGTGTCCCAATTTATCAAGCGAAAAGTGTTTCATCCCTTTCAAGCGGCCACAGCGCTAAGGAATCCTTTTCTATATATTGAGAATATGAGGTCGGATTTCCATATTTTTAATTCCTGCTTTTATAGAATAGGGATATAGTAGGTAGACTAACGCGTCACGATTTTTTTGTCAGACCGATCATTTAATAAAAATTGATTTTATTTACTTGGTGTATGTTTTAGGTATAAAGTAGTATGTTCTTTCATTTTCCATTATAATGGAGTATATGGATGGAAAATTATAGAATAGTAGACTGGGGTGTTTAAAGTGGGTTTTTTAAGAGAGTTAGGGAAATTTACAGGAAAAGCTACTGGATTTGTAGTAGGGGGAGCTGTAAATGTGGTAGGTGAAGTAACGGGAAGCAAATTCATTAAAGAAGTAGGTGAGGGAGTTAAGCAGGCTTCTGAATTTGCTGGTGATACATTAGGACAAGTTGCTGATGGAGCATGGAATACAGCTGCTGGTATTATTCAGAAGGACGATGATAAAATTGAAAATGGATTAGGAGATATAGGAAATTCTGTTTCACGTACTGCTAAAGGTGTTTATTGCACTGCCAAGAATACATACAAAAATGGAAAAGACATCTATGATGGATTTAAATATAATGATGATGAAAAAATTAAAAATGGTACAGTAAATATTGCAAAGACTGTAGCTGTTGGTGCATTAGCAGTTGGAGTGGTTGATATAGTTGATGGAGTAGATATTGGTGATCCTACAGGAGATAATCATAGTTTAGCAGATGCAGGAAGTCCAGAAATAGATTCTAATGGATCAGATTCCAATTTGGAGGCACAAGCTGATATAAATCAATCAAATGAAAATCCTGGAATAAATCATGTGGAACCACATTGGAGAACTCTCTCTGACGGAAGAGAGATATATGTTGATGGAGATGGTAACCCTAACACTCAATTAACTACAGAAGAGGGTGGAGGTTGGATTAGAACTAATCCAGATGGAGATCCAAATAATAATTTGAATTCGTAAACAATTATAACTCTTTTTATGAGGGATACATAAAAAGGACTCCTAATCTATTTTACCTATGTCTGTGTTAATTTCAAAGATACATAAATTTATAAATTCCTGCAGATTATGTTTTAATGGAGCTAATTATGGACGGACAATTATTAAGGCAAGCTCTAGTTAGATGGATAGTCTACACTTAGCTGGACAGATATTTTAAGGTCAAGGAGAATGAACAGATTAAGCTGCAGTACATGTTAAATCTTGTGGAAAAATTGAAAGAAGAGATATGGTAATTAGAGTTGATGATTTTATAAAGATTACAATAGATTTTATGACATTTTTATAGATGGATTTTTTAGTATCTTATCTTTGAAATCTAACTGGGAAATAGTGAATTTATGTTTAAAATAAAGATGATTTATGAAGTTTCTTAATAAAAATTATGGCCTCCACCGTGGCATCCATATGGCAACAAACTTAAAATAAGAAGAAATAATTTATAATTACTAAAAGCTATGAAATCAGACCCTCCGTATGGACAAATGTCCATGGGAAGGGTCTGATCCCATATTCAAGATATGTTTAGAAAAAGGGGCCGAACCATACGGTGTGTTAGTCACCAAAGTGGCGCACCCAATGTGGTGAATCCTTGATTATAAACTAAGTTCTAGAGTGTTAAGTGTAAAACAATCAACCCTGTAAATTACTGGTTAATCCGAAGAAATCTTTATAGAACGCGTCAGAAAACGACTGCTTGAATTTAATCAATGGGAGGAATTTGTTTGAAACAGGATTTTTTAAAGTTAATTTCTATTTTAATTGGGCAGGAACCTGGACATTTAGTGTCAGATAATCAGGAGAAACTTCACAACTTAAGTAAGCGATTTAATGAGACGTTACAAATTACTAGAGTGGAAGAGAGATTTCATACAGAAATGATGTATGAAGGCAAAAATTGCTTAATTCCACCGGTTCCGTTTGCTAGTACAAACAAGCAAGACGAACCGTTAGCTTTTGCTTTTTTGGGCTTAAACCCTAAATTGTTTTTACATAACGAAACAACCATTAATGAAAAGCGTAATGCCGGCAATACTTGGGAGCAATATGCTACTTCCTATACCACCAATCAACGGAATGAACCGAATATCGGCAATTTTTATCGGAAACTAACAATTTTAATGGAATCTTTAAAGAATAAGAGATTGGTAACTTGGTCCGAATTTAATCAAGGTTGTAAAAATGCTGAGGAGAAACTAGTAAGATATTTAACAGCTGTTGAGAGGGATCCTATTTTTGTAGGAGAATTTATTCCGCTTCATTCTTCCAAGATTAAAGCATATGATAAAAGAACAGTTCAAATGCTGAGTCAAAAAGTGAAGGAATATGAGCCTTATTTAACAGAGCTTTTTACTATTATTTCTAACAAACTATGTCCAAATGGATGGCTCATCACAAATGGAAAAGCTTCTAGTGCTGCATTAGAAATATTCATTGAAAATCATTTCCTTAATGGCCACTTTTCTAAGATTCTCGATAAAAGGGATGAGGGTTATACTTGCTATGAATGGGAGCATAATGGTGTTTATCGAAAAGTTCTTCTTTTGCACCAATTTTTGGGGATAAGAGGAGGGAAGTTGAACAGTTATTATGATATTGAAATCATGCTACATAATGTTCTAAAAGCATTTGATCTATCCCATACTAGTCAGGTTAGGGATATGTGGGAAACGGATGGAATTTGGAATGAGGAATTGGAAATAGAGATAGAGGAAGAGGAAGCTTCTATAGAGATTGAAGAAGAGGGTTTCATGCAAGCTATAGAAAATGGATATGAAAGTTTTGGTCAATATGCAGAATTAGCCGGGAAAATTGATCAATTTATTGTAAACGAAATGACTCATTCTGCTTATCGAATGAAAAATATTACGGGTGGTGTGGGATACCACGAGAGCCCTGATGGTAAAATGAACAGCTTTGCCAAATTATTTAATCACAAACACCCTTTTCTTCTCCTGCGTTTTGGGAAAAAATCAGAGGGGGATCATAAAGGCATCGTAAAGCAAATAGAATTTGATCGAAAACTTGGACTTCAACCAAGAAGAAATCTAGCAAACCTTTATAATTATCCTAATGAAGCCTTTGTTTATTTGGAGAACCTTGCAAAGCATAACAATGAAATAACATGGAAATTTGTTAAGAAAAATATTAATGAGGCTTTTGGTGTTTATTATAAAAAAGAATAAAAATGGATCTTTATATTAATTGCTTTAAATGAGTACTGTTAAATGGGGAAATTTCCATTTAAATAGAGGTAATAAGAATTCTATGCCACTTAAAGTGCGTTTTTAATTTGATCAAGGGACACTTCATTTTGGGTTTCACGAGGCAAACATTTAATTTATTAGATAAATAAGAAAAAAATGGATATAATAACAAATTAATCCTTGATAATTTATCCAAATTAAGGTAAAATGTAAGAGTAAATTAATTTAATAGTAGACGAAACCCGTAGACACACCCTAAGTGTGCCTGCGGGTTTTTTTGTCGTAATTTTTTTAAAAATTTAAAAGTTAAATTTTAAAGGGGGAAGAGTATGTTTAATTGTTTAAAAAATTATTTTAATGTGGAAAAAAGGGAGATTTATGTTGGGTTTAAGTTTGTCATTAAAAGGGTGTATCGTGAAAAAATAGTTTATTTAAAATGTGAAGTTATTTCAAATTCACATCCAAATTTTTACTTAGTAAAAGTTCAATCAAATTATAATAATACCGTTTATACAAAAACGATTCATAAAGATGATTTTCCTGAAAATTTTTATGAAAATATGATTCTTTCCTATAAGAATTTAACTTTCATTTAACAATTAAATAATCCCTGTTCTTTTTAGAGCAGGGATATAAAACTTATTCCCCCTAAAAATAAAAATGAGGTGAACAGAATGTTTGAAAATGCTGTTGTCATCGCGATATTTAAAAAAGAAAGTAAGAGAATGGTTTTAAAAATTGATTACGTAAAGGCTTTAGATCATTTTTGGTTAGAAACAGAGGATGAAAATGGCAGCCTTATTGAAAAATCAGAGGTTGTGATTGAATGGAGTGAATGTAAGAAATTGTTAGAGCGATATAAAGTCATATACTTAGAAAAAGAATATATGAATCCGGAATTTTATCAATTATTCTATGATACTTTCTACCAAATCAATTATAGCTCATTTTCTCCCCAGCAGCGGATTCTGTATATTCTTCGTTTATTCTACAATAAAACAAAAATAAAAAAGAAAAGGATTCTTGAAAAGTTTAGTATGAGTGATATGCAATTTACTCGAGATTTAAGGGAGCTACGAAAGTTCTTGGCTGAGGAAGGAAAAGGAATTAAATATAATCGCTTGGATGATGTATATGAATTAGTTGAATTAATTTAAAAATGTTTTATAAAGATCAGGGCACCACTGACTCCTTCATCAACACGGTATGTTTATCTAAAATTTATAATACTATTATAAAAATTGAAAATAAAGAGAGGGGAAAAACGATGATATCAAGTGAATATGGTATTAAATTTGTGTGGGATCAATGGAGAAATGACAGATTAAGAGATGAACGAATCACATTTAATGCTAATAACCGTGTATTTAGTAAATATTTCATTCCAATACATTCAAAAATGCTTGTTTATGTATTAGGGAGTGTTCAACAATTGCAGGGGGTGTATGAAGTAACTGGAGATTATCGTTATTCAGGAGATCCAAGATTTAACGTTGAATTACCAGTGAGGCTTTTATTGGATAAAGAGATTGGTTTGGCAACTAGTGATATTAAAAGACACATTTCCTCCTTTAACCCTTCTACACAGGGTATCAGTTATCAGGCAATCAGTAAGCGTATATTTGATAAATTATTGAGCGATCTCAAAAACAAGTAGTATCCGTTTTTTTAAAGATAAAATCAATTGGAGATCAATAATGTACGTTGATCTCAGTTTTATCATTAATAGTAGTTAAATTATAGAAAGTTCATGAAAAGGAGAGGATACTTTGGGTAAAAAGATATTAAAGGTTCTGGATGATTTTTATCAAAAAACTATGGCTGAAGGTGATGAAATTCATTTAATGGAAGGCAAGATAAAAATTTTAGATTTGAATTTCAAAAATGAATTTGGAAATTTCATTCTCTGTGAGTATATCGATCAGGAATCTAATGAGGAAGATCCAAAAGATAAAATCGTCAACCTCGGTCATCTCGCACACTCTAATCATACTTTTGAAATTGTTGGTACCATTCATGTACCTGGCTATCGAAACCTCTTAGCTGGAATAGGGTTCTATGTATATCACCGAAACTCCAAGGTTACAAAAGGCTATTCTTTTCAGGAAACATGGGACATTGTTTACCGATATGGAGCTACAAATGCTATGGCTTCTTCCAGTCAATCAGGAATCTTTTTTAGTAAATTGATAGATTCTGTTGAAGGGCTTCCCTCATTAGATTCTTTCTATTGGAAAAAGAATGCTTATGATGAAAATGGAAAACCATATGCACCGCTTTCTAAAAAAGCTGAAATAGAGTTAAGAAGGGGAATGCGATATGCAGCAAGGTCATTAATCAATGATAGTATCCGAAAAACATATTCTCCACCGACTAATTTGAAACAAATAGAGAAACTTGCAACCATGATAAGGGATGCAAAAAAGATAACTGTTTTAGCTGGTGCAGGTTTAAGCACCAATAGTGGAATTCCTGACTATCGATCCCCTTCTCTTGGACTTTGGAAGAAAAATCCTGCGATTCTGCAAGATTTAAATGAAGAAACATTTTTAAATGATCCTTACGCATTTTGGGGAAGCTTTTATACATTACTTCAATCCTCCTTACAGCATGTCACCCCATTTCTAAACCATGAAGCATTAGTTGCGACAATACAAGCAATAGAGCCTAATCAGGGACATCGATTTTTCTCGTGGCTTGAAAAAGACATGGGTAAAGATATAACAATTATTACGCAAAATGTAGACGGGTTATCTCAAAAAGCTGGAAACATACATGTTATTGAAATGCATGGAAATATATTTACATGTTCATGTCCAAGTTGTGATAAATCCTATGAGTTGAGCCAGCTTCTAAAGGAAAAACGAATCCCGACATGTAGCTGCGAGACTGTATTAAGACCAAATGTCGTATTTTTTGGTGATCAAGTTCATGATTTTGAGATGGCTCAAAAAGCAGTGAGTGATGCAGATTTAGTATTAGCTGTAGGAACTTCTTTACAAGTATCTCCTTTTAATCAATTACCGAACTACCTAGAAAATGAGGCTAAATTTGTCCTAATTAATGGTACAAAAACGGAAATGGAGGATATTTTGGTCTTGAGGTGTTGGGAGATATATCGAATATTTGCTATAAAGTGAAAGAACAACTTAAAGGATAAATGGGTTTTGAACAAGATTTACGAAGAAATTTTAAAATTATTTACATCAAAAAACGCACAAATAATTTCAGTGTACTGCAAAAATTTTATGAAAAAAGCGAGGGAGCTTGTGGGGGGCAGCCTCCTCGTGTTGTGGTCAGTGATAGTACGGATCTGAGTATTAATACGTTTATGGAAGTTCTAAAGAAAACAAGTCTGCAATTAATGGATAAAGGCGGTTAGTACAGCAACATTTGGTGTTGATATGATGGGTAAAATATGTTCATGAAACCAATATGTAAGGGGGAAGCAATTTGTTAAATAGAATAAAAGGTGGATTAATTGGACTCGCTGTTGGCGATGCATTAGGTGGAACTACTGAATTTATGTCGCCAGATGAAATTATAAGAGTTCACGGAAGAGTGACAGATATAATTGGTGGTGGAGTTTGGGACCTTGAACCAGGAGAAACCACAGATGACACGGCGATGACCATTGCCGTAGCAAAAGGAATAATTGAAAACTCTAAAAATCCCATTGAAGCTATTGGCCGATATTTTTTAGACTGGTTTAACACAAACCCTAAGGATGTTGGGATAACTATTCAAATTGCTTTTTACAAATATAAAGAAGACTGGGCAGAAGCGGCAAAAGAGGCTCATTTTGCGCTTGATGAAAAAAGTGCCGGTAATGGCAGTCTTATGAGATGTCTCCCTATTGCATTAGCATATACAGATCTGAAAAAAATGGAAGAAATCACATACCTTCAATCAAAGATGACTCATTTTGATGATGAAGCGGCTCATACTTGTATTATTTACAATCGAATTGCATACAGACTTTTACATGGAGAAGACTTAAAGGAAGTTATAGAACAGGAAGCAAGAAATACCATTTATGAAAAGGAATTGTATGAAAAACCTAATTGTCCAGCTGATGGATATGTTGTCCATACGATGAAATGGGTTCTATATTGGCTGTTAACTTGTAAAACCTATAGAGATGTTGTTGTAGAAGCAACGAATCTTGGCGGGGACAGTGATACCATCGCTGCAATAGCTGGAGGATTAAAAGGAATAGAAGTAGGATGGAGCAATCTGCCTCAAGAGTATGAAGGGAAACTAAAAAATAAAGCAGAGCTCATAGAGTTAAGCCATTTACTTTTTTTCACTAGAGGTTGTAATACAGCATCTATAAAAAATGAAAAAGACCACTATATTTCGAATTTGAAGAGAAACACAAAGACATTAATAAAACTCATTGAACATCAGGCACCTACTAGTGAGCAAAATGAACTAATGAATCAAATTCAGAAGGACATATACTTAACAAGAATAATTTTCAATGAAGATGATCCCAAAGAGAAAAAATCGTGGCTAGATATGGAAATACGCTATAGACGATCAAGAAGATTAGCAGATTTAGGTGCACCTAGCATCATTAAACAACATGAATTAACATGGTTATACATCATGATTCACCACTTTGACCTCACTTTGAAGAGAATCAAACCAAGATTCTCAAAGGAACAACTAGAAGAATTAGCAGCATGGAGACAGCTGGAAGAAAGCATGCAAGATTAGAAATTGGGGAAACGGAAGGGCGTGTTTCTTGTTCCAAACTTCAGTCGGGATATTTTGTTTTTTACTTACCTGATTAAGATGAAAATATATTATTCAGTAGAGTGAAGGATTTATTAAGCTGAGAAGAGCGGTGGCAATATGAGCAATTGGATGAGTTGTCACGCAGGTTGTGGATACCGAGACACCTCTGATTATGGTTGGTATGTATGTACTAAGTGTGGAAGAAGAATTTGTTTTACTTGTGCAGCAAAAGAACATTTTTGTTCAGATTGTAAGTTTGGAATGTTAGAGCCTTTATCTAAATAAATTATAGATGAGGTAAATTATTGTTTTGAGTAATAATGGTACGTTGATCCGTTCTTTATGTAAAAAAGAGTATTTTTTGATCAAAAATTGGTTAAGATTTTTTTCAATTTCTTACTGAATTATGAGAACTTTAATGATTAAACCTTACTCTCTAAGAATTTTTACTAAGGAATAGTATGAAATAAATAAGGCTCAAATCTTTTTGTACAGAGGGATTTGGGCTTTTCTTTTATTTTCAGACAGTTTAATTTTTCTATCAATGTTTGAGGGGGAAAAATAATACCTTCAGTTGATTCTTCAATAGGAGTTAAAAATATTTTACTGGTATGATTTTAAATTTATATATGATATTTCTCCTTCTTGGTTATCTTATAAATAGAAGCAAGAAGGAGTGAATGAATTGGCTAAGCGCAGGAAATATAAAAGAAGGAAAAAGGGGATTTTACCGAATATTGTAATTGTGATTTTTGGCATTTATTTATTATTCATGTTTATCATTCAATTCACTGTTCAAGTTATAAATGATATGAAAACAATGATAAGTTCTTTAGGTATAAAAGAATGGGCATGTATTCTACTATTTGCTGCGTTTCTTTATTTTTTATATCACCTTGCAAAAGTAAAGGAAAAGAAATATCAAGAATGGAGAATGCAAGAACGTAAAAGAGAATTAGAAGAATATAAAAAACGACAAATACAACAAATGCAAGATAAAGCAAAGCTAGATGAAATAAAAAACATGGATGCATTTGAATTTGAACGATTTATTAAAGAAATGTTTGAACTAATCGGTTACAAAGGAAAGCTAACTCCAAAAACAAATGATGGCGGAAAAGATATTATTTTAAAGGATGGCAAAGATATTCTTTTAGTAGAATGTAAAAGATACACCTCCAAAAAGGTATCTAGAACGGAGATACAGAAACTGCATAGTGCGATTATAGATATGAATGCAAAGAAGGGATATTTTGTTACGACAAGTGAGTATTCCAAATATGCAATTGATTATGCAGCCAATAAAGAAATCGAGCTAATTAATGGAGACCAATTAATCAATATGCTTAAAAATATTAATAGGGAACGAGAGCGGTATGAATCACTAAGGGAAGATACTTTGGGAGCGGAAAAAATAATAGTTTATTTTTAATTTTTTATGATCTTTTTTTTCTGAATAAATATTCCTCTTCTAGTGTTTTGTTTTATTTTTGTCTAAATAGATAAATCAGCATAGAAGCAGATGAATATAATGGAATTCGTAGAATAGGTTAAAGGAAGTAGGAAAAATAAATAAAAAATAAAGCCACCAGTCAGCTGTCAGATTATTTTAGATTGGAGTAATCAATATGACAAACTCTAAATATACAGAGGAACAAATAAAAAAGGCAATGAATAATGCAAAAGCAAGTTTAGAAATAGAAGGTTATATAGTTAAGAAAGAATATGAAGAACTTGTTCGTAAAAGTTTACTTGGAGAAATTTCAGAAGAGGAATTTCAAGAATGTGCAAAAAAGCTAGTGTTGAAATCGAAGCGCTGCTAACGATAAACAATAAGATGTTGTTCTAAAAGTTTTTTCTTGGGTATAGCCCTTTTTCAAGCATTTAAATTAGAGATTTATTACTGTGTACAATATGCTATATGATAAAATTATGTAGGCTGGTTCAATTAAGCATTTTTGAATAGGAAAAGAAATTTAATTTTGATCCAATTTGGAAATAGGTATAATCTTTCTTCGCTGCCATGTTCAAAATTGGCAAAGAAGAGTCTTGTTTTTGAATAATGGTAGGACTTCAATTGAAAATTCAACAGCCTAGGTTATCAGCTTTTAATAATGAGCCAGTAATAAATTGATTTTGTGTTCCTATTTGTGATGATAGTTTGGTTTTAATTGACCATTTTTTATGATCGTTTTTTATAGCTCCATAAGCTGCACATTTTTGTCTGTTCCCAAGAAACTATTTTGCTCTCTAAATACTCCTTTTTTCCGTTTCTTATCTAATGGTGTTTCTATTTGTTAAAGGGTTTTTTTGAATCTTTTCAGCAGAAATGGGGGCTTGTAGATTCCATTTTATGTAAAAAATATACTCTGATAAAATGTTTTCTAATGGCCTCCACCGTGGCATCCATATGGCAACAAACTTAAAATAAACAGAAATAATTTATAATTACTGAAGAAAACAAAAAACCGCAAACCCCTTGATACATAAGGATTTGCAGTAACTATCGGTAACTCTAAATAATGAACAAGAATACAAGACTCGCCTTTGACAGGCAAGGGGTCACTGGTTCGAACCCAGTACAGGTCATTCATTACAGGAGGCTCAAATCCTTTTTTATTACGGGATTTGAGCTTTTTCTATTTTCTATTCAGATGGAACAAGTTCGTTTTCTTGGTCATAAAAATAAAAAGACCTCCTTGGTTTAAAACTGGAGGCGGATTGTGTTAACTGAATAGTTTTTTAGCATTATCCAGAATATTTATTTGGAGTAATAGAGTAATGATAAATCCCAATATCTTCATCTATAAAACCTCTTTTTTGAGCTGCTTTAAGAGTATGAAACATATTTTCTCTTCCCACTCCATTATCAGTATGCAGGTAGATTTTATCAGCACGCAACCCGTTTTCACACATGTATTTCACAAATCATACCCAGTAGGCAATAGATGGCCATCTGAATCTTCTCCTAAGTCATGATCAAGAGAGAGGATATGAATTTTATAATTTTTAAGATAATCTATAGCTTCTTCCATATTTCTTGCAATTGTATAGCCGATTGGACAGTCTCTTAAATCATCGACGTATAGATTGATTATGTTCATGGGAAACAACCTCTCTAATATAATTGTTATTTGGATAAAATTGTTTAAATGTAATCTCTCCTAGTATAAATGCACATTGCTATATTTAATAGTAATACAATTGGTGGTCAATCCAATTTAAGTTAAACTAGATTGACTATCAAAGTATTAAGAAACAGGGCAAGCAGAGAGTAAAAGTAACTTCTAGCCTAGATAATAGGGAGGAAGTTATAACAAAAAATCAAAACCACCGTCTTCTATTTAAAGTATTTAAAGGAACATTTGGACCTAGATAAGGATAATATGCTTGGGTTCCTTGTGGTCTGGGAGCGATCTTGAACATTTGGCCACCTATCATGTAGTAATAACTATCTCCATTTCCTAACATCTGTTGATTCCAAGCTCCATATGTTGGCTGAGGAAAGTTTTGATAAATCACTCCGTTAAGCCCAGTAATGACTGTTGGTTGCATAAGTGAACCTCCTTCATTTTTTGCTTTTATAATATGTAAATCATCTTAGTTAGTTGGTTGTCCATCATTAAATAGGTTTTTGCGTTATTAAAATAACGGTTACTTAAATATTAATAAGGGAAGTAATTTTCATTGTCCCATAAACAAATAATCTCCTCATCTCAATTGTTTTCTCGCTCCTCTTGAATTTCACGTAATTGAGAAATAGTCACTAGTTGATATCCTTCCTTTGTTAGCTTCTCAATAATTTCTACGGCAGCATCAGCACTTATATCGTAAATATCATGGAGGAGAATAATACTTTCATCCTTTGCTTCTTTCATGACCTTTTCCACAATTTTCTTTTTTGTTGGCTGTTTCCAGTCTTCTGGATCAATGGTCCAAAGAACGATTTCTTTGTCAAGTTCTTTTTTAATTTCCTTTTGCATTGCTCCATATGGAGGACGAATAATTGTTGTTTCCAATCCTGTTATTTCTTTTAGTAAGGTATCTGTATCTTGGAACTCTTTTAAAGCCTTTTTCATTGTCATTTTAGTTAGAAGAGGGTGATCCCAAGAATGGTTTCCGATTTCATGTCCTTCTTTGATAGTCTGCTGAATGATAGCAGGGTAATATTGAACCCGCTCGCCAAGAACAAAAAACGTTGCGTGACCGTTATTTTTCTTTAATGCGTTCAAGATTTTTTTTGTTGGTTTATTACTTGGTCCATCATCAAAAGTTAAGGCGATGACTTTTTTTGACGGATCAATTTTCGCTACATCTGGTAATTCTGTAGCCATTTTATTAGGAGTTGTTTCGGTAAGTTGATTATTATTTTTTTCATTATCTTGATAGATTGGCAACAATTTATCTTGTAAGATTTCTTTTTTGATAGCTAGTTCTTGAACTCCTTGCTCTATTGTAGCGACCTGATTTTCAGGGAAATAGAAAAGAATGAAATCATTTAGAACCGCAAAATTTTGAAAGTTTTCTTCTTTAGGAGCTGTTCCTAGTTTTAATAATCCTTCGTCAGCTGCAAGAACGTTATCCTTCATTAGTTCACAATAACTAATTTTTGAAAGGCTAAATAAATAATGGCTGTTTTCTTGGAAAAGATCTTTTAGTGTTAGCTGTTTATGTGTTTGTAAATCAAATGTTAAGCTTTCTGTTTTCGAAATTCCGTTAGTCCCTGTTATATATTCATAGGTTTCAAAAAGAATAGAGATGGTCTGCTTGCTGTAATGGGTGATTGAGTAAGAAATATGTAAGGAAGTTTCTTGTGTTTTTGGGACATTGGCTTTTTGAATATGCTGATCATATTCGATAATCTTATTTGCAATATATTGCTGTAATGAGGAAGTTATCGTTTTATCTGGAAGGATAGGATAACTAGTCCAGTACCCACCGTGCTTTTTGTCCTTTACATATGAATTTATTTCAATAGTTTTATAGTTTTTATCATATTGTATTTTTACCTCTGGTTTTTTGGCTGGCGGTTCAGCAGCTTTCTTTTTTTCACTTTCAAAAATTTTAAATCCAAAAAATAAAAGGCTGAGGCAAAAAAAGGATATTAAATATTTTCTCCATCTAAGGCTTTTCATGATGATTTAGCTCCTTGCTTGTAATCTATAAGTTGATCTCCATTATATAGACGTAATAGAAGGCAGATTGGTTTTACATTTAAAGAAATTTTTTGGGGGAATTTTTCCTAATGCAAAGCTGGGAATAATGACAAGGATTAAACTCAATTTTTCAGAAATATTAAGAATAAAAAATTTTCTTTAATAATGGGTTGATAAAAGAAAAAATTTTTCGTATAATAAAAACATCAAATGAAAACACTTTCAAACGTAAGGGAAAAGGGGTACAAAGATGGATGCCTATTTATTAATTATTGCATTACTTTCCATAGTTATTGTTATTTTAGGAGTTTCACTATTAAAGTGGCATGCTTTTATCAGTTTAACAGTAGCAAGTTTATTTCTAGCCATTTTTTCAGGATTATCTTTTGATAAGATTGTAAGCGC
This sequence comes from Niallia sp. Sow4_A1, assembly GCF_052116745.1. Classification (NCBI taxonomy): domain Bacteria; kingdom Bacillati; phylum Bacillota; class Bacilli; order Caryophanales; family Bacillaceae; genus Niallia; species Niallia sp. Sow4_A1. Next base: position 79,229 of record NZ_JBQKKM010000012.1, read on the forward strand.
TTATGAAACTGGTGTAGGCGGCGTGTTAGGTCACTTAGTAGGAATATTAGCATTAGGGACTATTTTGGGGAAAATGCTTTCAGAATCTGGAGCAGGATTAAAAATTGCTAACTTTTTTGTAAACGTTTTTGGGGAAAAGAAATTACCATGGGCAATGTTTTTCTCTGGCTTTATTATCGGAATTCCCGTATTTTTTGAGGTTGGTATTTTAATATTATTGCCATTAGTTATATCTATTCAAAAAGCAACAAAGAAGAATATTCTATTGATAGCATTGCCTGGTATTGCTGGATTGTCAATCGTCCATGGCCTTGTTCCGCCACACCCTGGTGCGATTGCGGCAATCGGAATTTTTGATGCTAATTTAGGAACTGTATTATTATATTCACTGATTATTGCGTTACCTGCTGGAATCATTGGTGGACCATTATTTGCGAAGTGGATTAATAAGCGTGTTTTTCCAAAGGGAGAATCTTCTCTTATCACTGCAGAACCAATAGCAGAAGATAAATTGCCAAGTACTGGCGTATCATTTTTATCTATTTTATTACCTGTTATTTTAATGATAATTGGAACAGCTGCACCTTATTTGACGATCTTTTCAGAAGGAGTAAGAAATGTACTTGCCTTTCTAGGTAGTCCATTATTAGCACTATTAATTGCTGTATTCTTTGCCTTCTATTTCCTTGGTATACGTCAAGGAATGAATAAAGATAGTATTAAAAAATTTACAGAAGACTGTTTTTTACCAGTTGGTTCCATTTTATTAATCATTGGAGCAGGTGGAGCGTTCAAACAGGTGTTGATTGATAGTGGAGTAGGGAGTACGATTGGAACAATGTCGGAAAGCTTATCTTTATCACCACTAGTATTAGCTTTCATAATTGCTGGATTAATTCGAATAGCTACAGGTTCAGCAACAGTTGCTTTAACGACAGCTGCAGGAATTGTTTCCCCAATTATTGCTGGAATGTCAGGAGTAAATGTGGAGCTGTTAGTTATCGCAACAGGTGCAGGTTCTCTAATGTTCTCTCATGTAAATGACGCTGGATTCTGGATGGTAAAAGAATACCTTGGGTTAACAGTAGAAGAAACATTTAAAACTTGGACAGTTCTAGAAACGGTATTATCATTCGTCGCATTTGCAGGAGTGTTAATATTAGATTTAATTGTTTAATAGAATCCCTATAGTGGAAGAAGCTGGGATATAAGTATTCCCGCTAGTGATAAACACGAACAGTTATACAAAACATGTATAATTTTTCGTGTTTTTATTTTAAAGAAGGTTTCAATAAAAGTATGTGTTAATCCGCAACATGAAAACACTATGCTTTCTATTGGGCGAGCGATGAGTACCCTCTTTATGTTAATTAACAGGAAATGTTTTTAGTTTAAATTTAGAATATTCTTTTATTTTAAGCAAATAGATATCTCAATTTTGAAAAAACATTTACCAAAAGCAATTTACTTGTTATTCTCTAAAAATATAGTATAGTTATATTCTCCATATGGAAGCAATTAAAGGGGAAATGTTGATGAAACAAGTATATAGTGATTTCATTCAATTTCGTGGAAATCATTATGATTTTGGATATGTGCAAGGACAATTATTGAAGGAATCTCCTATTTTGCCTAATCGAATAAAGCATTGGACATCAAAGCGGAAACGTTATTTTACCATAAATGAAAAAGAATCCATCCAGCTTCTTAATAAGTTTATTCCGGGAATGCTAGCAGAAATCAATGGCCTAGCAGACGCTCTCCACTGGAAACTCAAAGATGCATTAAGGGAATTTGGTGGCCATTACGTCGAATATGCAAGAAGTGGCTGTTCGATCTTAGCAGGATCGAATTACTTAATTAGAAACTATGATAGTCATCCTGGTTCATACGAAGGGCGTTACATGATATATCAGCCAACTGATACGGGTTATGCTATTATTGGTCCATCTATGCAAATAACTGGAAGAATCGATGGCATGAATGAAAAAGGTCTAGTGATGGGCTATAATTTTATTAATCGAGTTGGTTCTGGGGATGGTTTTATATGTAATATGATTGGTCGAATAATCTTAGAAACATGTGCAAATGTGGAAGAAGCAATTGCTTTATTAAAGGAAATTCCTCATCGAACTTCTTTTAGCTATGTATTATTAGACAATTGTGGAGAAGCATACGTGGTAGAAGCAACTCCAAGGTCAGTTATTGCAAGAAAATCAAATATAAGTACCAATCATTTCGAAATCTTAAAGGAAGAAAACCAACATCAAATGGATGACTCCATAAGAAGAAAGCAGAAAATAGAAGGACAACAAGGCAGTTACTCCAATGTATATGAAGCTTTTCGCATATTGAATGATAGGGATAAAGAAGTGTTTTCAAATAAGTATAATGCTTGGTCTGGAACGCTTCACACCGCAGCATATCTCCCTCATGAAAAAAAAGCATGGTTTGCGATTGGTAGTGATCGAATGCCTTTAATCATTGATTTGGATTCCTTTTTGAAGGGAGAAAAACTGAATTTAAAAAGAATTAAAGGAAAGCTTGAATTTGATACTCCTTTTATTAATATGGAGATATTATAATAGTTTGAATAGATGAAGGGAGCTAATTATGGATTAACCATAACTAACTCCCTTTTTGGCTTTGTTAAAACACGGAAGTAGTAAGAATCGTTCGTTCCCTTATATTCTTGTATCCGATATAGCATTTCTGATTCTTTCTAATGATTGATTTGCAATATTTTTATTTAAAATCATCACATTTACATATAATGCATCAATTAAACTAAGCTGACCAATTCTTGAAGATAAAGCTTCCGAACGGTATTCCGTTTCCTCAGAGCTTGTGAATAGAGCTACATCTGAATTCTGACCGATTGGTGATCTGGGATACCCAGTAATTCCAATGGTTTTAGCACCATTACTTTTAGCTGTTTTCATTATGCTAATAGTATCTTTGTTAGTACCAGAGTGTGAAATAATGACAGCGACGTCCTGTTCTGATAGTTGAGAAGAAGACATTAGCTGAAAATGAGAGTCTACGAATGAAAACGCTTTAATTCCAGTTCGTACAAATTTATGGAAAGCATCCATTGCAATAACAGCTGAACCACCTGTACCATAAAACTCTACTCGTTTTGCATGTAATAATAATTCAACTGCTTTTTGAATAGAATGGCCGTTTAGTATTTCCAATGTATTTTCAAGTGTTCGTACATTGGATTTAAATACTTTTTCAGTAACGGTTTTGACACTATCATTTTCGCTAATTTCCTCATGAATTTGCTGAATTGGTTCAATTACTTCAGAAGCTAAAGCTATTTTCATTGCTTGATAGCCTTTAAAACCAATCCGCTTACAGAACCGAAAAACCGTTGCGTCCGCAACGCCTAAATCTTCTGCTAATTCATTGATGGTGGAATGAATGATTTTTTCAGGATTCTCAAGAATGTAATCAGCGATTTTTTTTTCTTTTTCACTTAGTCTAGCGTAATAGGAACGAATTTTCCCAAGACAATTTTGCGCCATAGACTTCTATCCTTTCCAAATTAATATAGTTGTAGTATAACACAATTAGTCTCTTGAAAAAATTTTTCTTATTATAACATTTTTTTTCGAAAAATATTCGTAAAGGGGTATTATTTTCGAAAAAAATTTCGTATAATTATTTATATAGAGAAATATTTTTTCAAAAGGAGAGAATAACGAATGAACATCGGTCTTATTGGTTTAGGAAAAATGGGATATAACTTAGCTTTAAATATGGTGGATCATAAGTATAGTGTAACAGCTTTTGATATAAATGAAAGCGCTGTAAAAGAAATTTCTCATAAAAATGTAACAGGAGTAAATACAATTGAGGATTTAGTGAAAAATCTGCCTACACCAAGAGTAATTTGGCTAATGGTTCCTGCCGGAGAAGTGACAGAAAATGTGTTGTGCGAAGTAAAGAAGTATGTGGAAACAGGGGATATTATTATTGATGGTGGTAATTCTCATTATAAAGACTCGAAAAGAAGAGGGCTTGATTTAGAAGAACTTGGCGTTTTCTATTTAGATGTTGGTACAAGTGGCGGTGTAGACGGGGCTCGAAATGGCGCTTGTATGATGATTGGCGGCAATAAAGAAATATTTGATAAGGTTGAAGAATTGTTTAAGGATTTATGTGTGGAAAATGGCTATACGTATGCTGGTGTATCTGGAAGCGGCCATTTTCTGAAAATGGTTCATAATGGAATTGAGTATGGCATGATGCAATCCATTGCAGAAGGTTTTGAGCTACTGGAAAAAAGTGAGTATGATTTTGATAACGAAGGTGTGGCAAAGGTTTGGAATAACGGTTCTGTCATTCGTTCTTGGTTAATGGAATTAACGCAAAATGCTTTTTCTAAAGATCCAAAGCTTGAAGGTATTAAAGGTGTAATGCATTCTTCTGGTGAAGGAAAATGGACACTGGAAACAGCATTAGATTTACAAACGGCTATGCCAGTTACAGCATTATCTTTAATGATGCGCTATCGTTCATTAGATGAAGATACATTTTCAGGTAAAGTTGTTGCGTCTTTACGAAATGAATTTGGCGGCCATAGTGTAGAATCTAAATAAAACGAAAAGTCCTTTAGCAAGTATGTTTTGCTGAAGGACTTTTTTGAAAAAATGGACAACTAGAACAGACTAAAAAGAGCAGCCATTGACAGGAAATTATCTTTAATTGCAAGTATCATGGAGGTGAGATTCATATGAAAATAAACCAGAACTAAAAGTTGGAGGTACTAGTTATGAAGAAATTTGAGGTGAAGATAGTTCAAATTAGAGAAGATAGTTCTTTTAATATTGGGATGAAAACAGGACAGCACATACTGGATAGTTCTCTTGTTCCGATGTGGAATAAGATTTTCGAGCATGACATTGACTATAAAAATATGCGCTCCATATTTTCATCCTATACTCCCCATCTACTAGAAGAGTTGGAAGGACTAGCACAAGGATTGGGAATTTCATCTATTAGAGCTGCATCCATGTTTAGTGGTTATGATGTTCCAAAGATAGATGCGATGGGGTGCACGGCTATACTTACAGATCAATATTATGTTAGGAACTATGATTTTTCCCCCGATTTTTATGATGGTATTTTTAGTTTAGTCCAATCAAAGACAGCACTTGCCACAGCAGGATATAATCTCCAAATTTTAGGGAGACACGATGGAGCTAATCAGGAAGGATTAGTAATGGGACTAAACTTTGTAAGTTATAATGGATATACAAAAGGTATTTCACCTTGGACAGCAATCAGGATGGCATTGGATACTTGCTCCACAGTCGATGATGCATTTGCTCTGCTAAAAGAATTACCGCATTCAGCGTGTTATAATTTTTCCTTGGGTGATAAAAAAGGCAACATTGCGGTTATTGAAGCAACCCCGGAAAAAATTTGTATCAGAAATGATGATTCCCTTTTATCATGTGTTAATCATTTTCAAACGCAGGAACTCCAAGAAAAAAATAGATTATCTATTGATGGTTCGATCAAAAGAAATAATTATTTACAATCATTTTATGGAGATAAACTAACACAAGACGAGATGTTTAAAATTTTCGCAAATAAACGCTCCCCTGTATTTTTTACAGATTATGAAAACCTATTTGGAACACTTCATACCTTTTCCTATTCCTTTAATAAATCGAGAATTATTACTTCTATAGCTCAAGGGAAGGAAGCTTTGGATTTTAATTTTAATAATTGGGTGAATGGGAAAGATATTGCCAGCAATAAAATGACTGGTTTAATCGAGAAAAGTAATTCGTTTAAATGATGTATGCTAGTTAATGTCTAAAACCTTGATATATAAGGGATAAGGCTTTTTTATTTATATCGTAATTAAGTTTAAGAAGGATTAATCTAGAAGTTGACGGGTAGTTCAATTAAAAAGAAGGGACTCATAACTATCGGAGTTTAGTGGATTAGCAATGAAACTATTAATTGAAGATCTTTAATTTTCAACAATAGATTGAATTATACCCGTATTATTAATGAATAAAATATGGGAGTAGAAGAGAAAGACACATAAACGAACTAGCACATGGAACCTCATAAGGATATTGTGCCTTTTTTTAGGTGAGTAGCATGTAAAAAAACGGCAAAATGATTGGAGGTCCGAGCGTTTTGCCATGTCATTTGGTGTACAAATAATATTGTAAGAGAAAAGACTACAATGTAATCTTTTCTCCCAGTTCCTTTAGCTACTTACTAACTGTAGACATCTTTTTCAAAGGTTATTTCACCCATTTATTTTGAAACGATGCGATTGCATCATATTCTTGCTCTAATGCTCGAGATATACGGATATAAATAGCTGTTAAATCTTGATAAATGTCAACATTTTCTTGAATTGGCTGATGGGAATGTGTACTACCGACTAATTGTTTCATAATGGAAAAGTCGTCAATTTCCCCTAATGCATACATGCCTAAAACGATAGCACCAAGACAAGAGCTTTCAAAGCTTTCTGGAACGACTACTTCTTGATCAAAAATATCTGCCATCATTTGTCTCCATAGTTCAGAACGGGCAAATCCACCTGTTGCTTGAATTTGCTTTGGTGCTCCAATAACTTCTTGAAGGGCAAGCATAACCGTATAAAGATTTAAGATAACTCCCTCTAATACAGCTCTTACCATATGTTCTTTTTTATGATGTAATCCGAGTCCAAAGAAAGATCCTCTTGCATTGGAATTCCACAAAGGCGCTCTTTCTCCAGCTAGATATGGATGGAATAATAAACCATCCGCACCAGGTGTGACCCGGGAAGCAATCTTTGTTAAAACTTCATATGGATCAATTCCAAGTCTTTTTGCCGTTTCAACTTCCGAAGAGGCCAATTCATCACGAACCCAACGGAAAGTCATTCCACCATTATTAACAGGTCCGCCAACTACCCAGTGATCTTCTGTTAAGCAATAGCAAAAGATTCTTCCTTTAGGATCTGTGACTGGTTTATCGGTTACAGTCCGAATCGCTCCGCTTGTACCAATTGTCACTGCAACTACACCAGGGTCAATAGCATTTACTCCCAGATTAGAAAGAACACCATCACTTGCCCCAACAACAAATGGAGTTTCTGCAGGAATTCCAATCTCTTTAGCATATTTATCCTTAAGCCCTGTTAAATAATGAGTAGTAGGAACTGGCTTCGCCAACTGCTCAGGAGTTACACCAGCAACTTCTAAAGCTTCCTGATCCCAATTTAACTGTTCAAGATTAAACATTCCAGTCGCAGAAGCAATAGAATAATCGATAACAAACTCATCAAATAAGCGATAGAATATATATTCCTTTATGCCAATAAATTTAGTTGCTTTTGTAAAAATGTCTGGTTGATCATTTCTTAGCCATGTTAATTTGGCTAAAGGAGACATAGGGTGAATTGGTGTTCCCGTTCTGCGATATATGTCTAAGCCATTATGCTCCTCTTTGATTTTTTTCGCCCAAGTAGAAGCACGGCTATCTGCCCACGTAATACAGCGTGTTAATGGTTTTCCATTTTCGCCTAATGCAATAACGCTATGCATGGCAGAGCTGAAGGAAACTAATTTTAGGTTCTTTGCATCCACTTTGGCTTTTTGAATAGCTGTACTCATTGTTTCTAATACAGCCTGAAAAATTTGTTCAGGATCCTGTTCGGCAATTGCAGGTGCAGGGCTGTGTAGTGGATATTCTACATGATGCATGCTTAAGACTTTGCCAGCTTCAGCAAATAGAACAGATTTTGTACTTGTTGTGCCAATGTCTACACCTAAATATAGGGATGTTGAACTCATTATAAAAACTCCTTTATATGGAAAAGTGTAAAAAATATTTCATAGAAAACATTTTATATAGAAAAAAATTTCTTTATCTATATTTTAAAGGATATATATTAATTTTGAAACTGTTTTCATGTATTATTTTAAATTAATTTGCTTTCCTTTAGAGGCTGGTTGAATTTGATTGTCTATATATAAGGGTTAGCTATACATTTTTGCTCTAAATAGTGTAAAAACAAAGCAAAAATATGCTAAGATGAAACCATCCTAAGTGTAAGGAGCTGTTTGAATGAATAACGAAATGGAAACGATGTATGAGACTATTTATAATCAAATACTCCATTATCAAAACCAACTGGAAGCAATTTTATGTCAAAATTCGGATACATTGCAAGAAGAGGAGCAAGAACAGTTTAATCGAATGTCTATTGCTCTCCAAGCTTCAAAAGATATTCTGGAAAATATGCTAACACCAGGGAAGAAACTGAACTTCATTTATGAAAAAGGAATGTTCAGCCTGGAAATGTTTGATGAAAAATAAGTATTAAAGAAGAATATCTTCGCTTGGACGAATATTCTTCTTTCGAAATTCTCCAGGTGTCATGCCCGTTGATTTTCGAAACACCTTCGTAAAATAGTTTGCATTTGCAAAGCCTACCTGAACGGAAATATCCTCAATGGAATATTTGGTTTGATATAATAGCTCTGCCCCTTTTATTATCCGGATATTTGTTAAGTATTGGATAGGTGTAATCCCAAGCACTTTTTTAAATAAACGGGTAAAATGGAAGCGGGAAAGTTTGGCTGCCTCAGCCATATCATCAGGACCAATTGGTTTATCATAGTGATTTTGCGCAAATAATGTTGCATTTAATATACTTTCAGGCAATGGAATGTCTCCCATATTCTTCTTGTATTGATACACTTCCATTATAAAGGAATAAGCAAGACTAGATGCTTGGTACGCATTCGTTATATTCTTCTCATTTGCTAATTGATAAATGTGAAGAAGCTGCTGTATGGGTCTAGAATCAGAAGCTAATTGGATAATGAATTGATTATTCTCTGTGAAGGAATGCCAGCATTTTTTTACCGATTCCCCATATAAAGTAATAAAAATGAATTCCCATTGCTCGCTATTTTGTGGTAGATAATATCTGTATTCCTCTGAAATATCAATCAGAAATGCTTTTCCAGCGGTTAATCGATGATCTTTTCCTCCAACTTCAATTGCTCCCATTCCAGAAATAGTATATTGGAAAATATACATGCTATCCTCTTTACGCTTTTTTCCTTTCCAATTATAAAGATAAGATGTTTGATTTTCCCATCCAATCGACCAAATTTGGGCAACCTCTTTTGTAATTTTTTCCGTAAATCTGTATGCAAATACATTATTATCTTTTTTAGGCAATGAGAAAGCCCCTTTCTAAGTCGAGATAACATAGGTAGATACTTGCCTGTATAGATGAATGGTAATTTGAGCTAATATTAATTTTATCAGAAATTTTTCTGCTGAATAGCAAAATATTACCCTTTTCCCTTTCTTATTTTACCATTGAGAGAGAACGGTTTGAAGCATAAAATAAAAATGTAAACGGTTCAATAAATTATTGATAACGAGAGGGAAAATAATCGTTCATATATAAAGGAGAGACACAAATGGCAAATAACCTATATACAACTTTTACTGATATTTTTAACGAAGGGGAAACAAGAATACGTACTTTTTTTGCACCAGGACGTGTGAATTTAATAGGAGAACATACAGATTATAATGGAGGGCATGTCTTTCCTTGTGCCTTATCCATTGGAACAACAGCAATTGTTCGAAAAAGATATGATAGAATGATTCACTTCTATTCTACCAATTTTTCCAATTTAGGTGTGATAAAGATATCCTTAGATAATCTAGTCTACGATCAAGGAGATGATTGGGCGAATTACCCAAAAGGAGTTATTGCAATACTTGCACAACATGGATATAAACTAGATTCTGGATTTGATGTTTTATATGAAGGAGCAATACCAAATGGTGCGGGCCTATCGTCCTCTGCTTCTATTGAAGTAGTAACAGCTATCATGATAAATGAGCTCTACTCTTTTGCGATTGATCGAATTTCGCTAGTGAAAATGTGTCAGCAGGCAGAGAATGAGTTTATTGGTGTAAGCTGTGGCATCATGGATCAATTCGCAATTGGAATGGGAAAAGAAAAACATGCCATTTTACTAGATTGCGATACGCTTGATTATACCTACAGTCCACTCGATTTAGAGGATGCGTCGCTAATTATTGCAAATACCAATAAGCGCAGGGGGCTTGCTGATTCTAAATATAATGAGAGACGAGGGGAATGTGAGAGAGCACTAAAAGACTTGCAAGAAGAGCTAGATATTCGTTCGCTTGGAGAGTTAACTAAGGAGGAATTTGATGCAAATGCTCATTTCATTAAGCAAGATATTGATCGATTAAGAGCAAAGCATGCTGTATATGAAAATGCCAGAACAATTATGGCGGTAAAGAAACTACAAGAAGGCGATATTGCGGGATTTGGACAATTGATGAACGCATCCCATGTCTCCTTAAGGGATGATTATGAAGTTACTGGGAAAGAATTGGATGCTTTAGTGGAGGCAGCATGGGAACAAGAAGGTGTCATAGGTTCTCGTATGACAGGTGCAGGCTTTGGTGGTTGTACAATCAGCATTGTGAACAACAAATATATTGATGCCTTCATCGAAACGGTAGGGGCGAAATACGAGGAGCAGACAGGATTAAAGGCAGACTTTTATGTTGTTCAAGTTGGTGATGGTGCAAAAGAAATGGTGGAAGAATAGAAGCTAATAATAAGAGGAGGAGTAAGAAATGGCAATTCTAGTATGTGGTGGTGCTGGGTATATTGGAAGTCATATGGTGTCTGAACTATTAGACAGAGGGGAAGAAGTAGTTGTTGTCGATAATCTCCAAACAGGACATAAAGCAGCCGTATTAGAAAATGCAGCACTTTATATTGGTGATTTGCGAGATGCACAATTCCTAGATGCTGTGTTTAAGAAACATTCGATTGATGCGGTTGTCCATTTTGCTGCCGACTCCTTAGTAGGAGAAAGTGTAAACAATCCATTGAAGTACTATGACAATAATGTATATGGTGCGATGTCGCTTTTAAAGGCAATGCAGTCAAATGGTGTGAAGAAAATGGTATTCTCGTCAACTGCTGCAACGTATGGGGAAGCGAAGAATTTTCCGATACAAGAAAGTGATCCTACTACTCCGACGAATCCATATGGTGAGACAAAGCTTGCGATTGAGAAAATGTTAAAGTGGACGGAAGAGGCGTATGGGATTCATTTTGTTGCTCTAAGATACTTTAATGTTGCAGGAGCACATATGGATGGTAAATTAGGAGAAGATCATTTTCCTGAAACACATCTGATTCCGATTATTTTACAAGTGGCATTAGGAAGTAGAGAAGCAATTAGCATCTTTGGCGATGATTATGATACGCATGACGGAACATGTATAAGAGATTATATTCATGTCACTGATTTAGCGAATGCTCATATACTTGCTTTGGATAAATTGGAAAAAGAGGGGACAAGTGGGATATACAATTTAGGTAGCGGAACTGGATTTACTGTGAAAGAGGTAATGGAAGCAGCAAGAAAGGTAACCGGCCATCCTATCCCAACTGTGCTTGCACCTAGAAGAGCAGGAGATCCTGCCCGATTAGTTGCTTCTTCAGAAAAGGCAAAAGAAGAATTAGGCTGGAATCCACAGTATACTTCTTTAGAAAAAATGATTGGTAGTGCATGGAGATGGTTCCAGGAAAATCCAGAAGGCTATCAAGATAGATAATGGGGAATGACTAAGAAGAAAGGAGCAATAGTAGATGACAACAACTATTTATCATCATGTAGAACAATTGCTTCATTATGGACTAAAATCAGGGTTATTAAATAAATGGGATATAGATGTAGTACGAAATAAATTACTCGAAATACTAGAATTGGATGATTTTGTTCCATCTGAAAAAAATGAAGTAGCAGATACAGATTTGCGAATTATTTTAGATGAAATTTTAGATTGGGCAGCAGAAAATAATCGCTTACTAGAGTCGACGATTACCTACCGCGATTTATTGGATACAAAATTAATGGGTTGCTTTGTTCCATTGCCATCTGAAATAAATAATAGATTTGAAAGGCTTTATAAAGAAAAGGGAGCAGAGCAAGCAACGAGCTGGTTTTATGATTTTTCGAAAAAGGTGGATTATATCCGAACCGATCGAATTGCCAAAAATGAAGAATGGCTGGCACAAACGGGTTATGGGGATTTAGAGATTACGATTAATTTATCAAAACCAGAGAAAGATCCGAAAGAAATTGCAGCTGCCAAAAAAGTAAAGCAAGGCTCCTATCCAAAATGTTTGCTATGTAAAGAAAATGCTGGTTATGCGGGAAGAGTAAATCATCCTGCAAGACAAAATCATCGCATTATACCTGTAACGTTAGAAGAGGAACAGTGGTTTCTGCAGTTTTCGCCATATGTGTATTACAAGGAACATGCTATATGTTTTTCCGAGAAGCATGAACCAATGACAATTTCTAAACATACATTTGCTAGATTACTAGGCTTTGTCAAACAATACCCTCATTATTTTATAGGTTCCAATGCAGACCTACCAATTGTTGGAGGATCGATTTTGACCCATGAGCATTTTCAAGGAGGATTTCATGAATTTCCGATGGCAAAGGCGGAAGTAGAAACAGCGTTTACAATGGACCGGTTTCCTTCTATTCAAGCAGGTATTGTCAAATGGCCGATGTCTGTTCTTCGATTACAAGGAACAGATAGACAAGAATTAGTAGAGGCATCTGATTATATATTAAAACAATGGATGGGTTATAGTGATGAAACGGTAGATATTATTGCATACACAGCAGATACTCGCCATAACACGATTACACCGATTGCTAGAATGCGAAATGGATTCTTTGAAATAGACTTAGTGCTCCGCAATAACCGCACATGTGAAGAGCATCCACATGGCATCTTTCATCCACATGAGGAAGTCCATGCAATTAAACAGGAAAATATCGGTCTCATTGAAGTGATGGGCTTAGCAGTCTTGCCAGGTCGCTTAAAAGAAGAGATGAGCATGCTTGCAGACAAAATTTTACAAGCAGATTTCGAAGTGAACATCAAAGACGAGCCTGCTATTATAAAACATCTAAATTGGGCAAAGGTTGTTAAAGAAAAAAATCCGCAAATGACAAGAAAAAATGTACACTCCATCTTACAAAAAGAAATAGGGATAGTGTTTGAGACCATTTTGCATCATGCAGGTGTATTTAAAAGAGATGACAAAGGAAAGAAAGCATTTCAACGATTTGTAGCAACATTGCAAAAAACAAAGTGAAAATAATGGACTATTTCCTTCCCGTTTTTAAAGAAGGAAATTAGAATTTTGGATAGTCGCCCGCTCGCCTGATGGAAAGCGAGTGGACGACTAGGATCAAACTAATTTTGTCTATCCAAGAACCTTTAACGCCAAATGATTATGAATCGTTTTGTAAAAATGATGCTTATCTGTTTGGCGTTTTTTTAGCCTAAGTTTTGGATTGGGAATATGCAACTGTACTTTATGATAATCTCGATACGATAAATAAATGGTATAGACTGATTTCCTAAAAGAAGCAAAGAATGCTTCAGGTATCATAATTCTTTTTAAAGCTCCTTCATATGGTTCAATCTGAAAGAAATACTGTCTATGCATATTATTTCGGTCACGGAAAAGTATCTGTTCCATGTCTTCCGGGTAATCGCCGGCTATACCAATATCGAACCGGAAGAAACCATTCGTATATTCACAATTTACTAATTCTGCATACATGGGAACTTTAATATAGTTATAGGGCTGACTTAAAGGGGTTGCCCAATAAGCTGTACCTTTTTTTACAATATGTTTTTTGTTTTTTTCTTGGTTCATCCATTTAAATAATGTTTCAATATCTTTATAGCGCTTTTGCTGAAATAATTGATAACAAACAACATTATAAGGATGATGAAAATGATCGCTGATTTCATAATCAAAGGAAGAAGTCGTACGTAATATTTTTTTCATGGTTGCTATATATGCTTTTCTTTTTAAAAATTCATCTATTTTTCCCTTAAATGTTTGAGTGTTCTCGTTTCCTAGCGTATGATATCGATTCATAAAACCATTAAAGCAATCAAATTCATAAAGTCGATTAAAAATCATTTTCTTTAATTCTGCATCCATCTCCTTCTTTTTAAAATAGTGAATGACTTTTCTATTACAATGCATTTTATTTAAAACATTTGTTTGCTTAGTCAAAGACTCATTATTTTCATCTAAACGATTTAAATAATAAATAATCGCTTTCGTGGTCGAGATTTTCTTGCAATTCGTTAGTAATTCCATGAAAAATTGCTTGTCCTCCGCATATTTCATCTCAGGGAATTTAATTTGATTATCTTTAACAATACTGGCTTTCATTAATCTTGCTCTCGGTCCTAAATGATGAAAAATATGTGGGATACTCGTTGGGGGAATACTTCTCCTTTCTTTCCAAGATTCATGTTCTGCTACAATGGCACTTTTATTGGAAGTAACTCTAATTGTTTTTCCCACTACATAGTCATCATCTGTTTCATTTAATACACTATAAAGCTTTTCTAAGCCAGTTTTTTCAAACCAATCATCCGCATCTAAAAAAGTTAGATAGGGGGCAGTTGAAAGTTCGATTCCCAAATTTCTAGGATAAGCAGGGGTACCGCTGTTTTTTGCAAGAAAGGCGAGTTTAATATTGGGATGTTCTTTAACGAACGTTTTTAAGATAGAACGAGTCTGATCTTTAGAGCCATCGTCAACAATTATATATTCAATCTGCGGCATAATAGATTGATTTAAAACAGATTCAATTGTATGCTTGATTGTTTTTTCATTATTATATACGGGTGTAATGACAGAGATAAGGGGCTGATTTAAATAGTTTTCACTTTGATATAAATCAAAGTTATATTTATTTTTGTGAAGAGATGATATCTTTTTCATTGGTTTCCCTACCTTCATATTAACCTAAAAGAAACTCCTACTAGCAATCATTATGAATCAACAAGCAGGAGAGTATACGTCTAAATAGAAAAAGTAGTTAATACGTTTGTATTATTATCCTGTATAATAAAGGTAGAAAAGAAAAGGGACCAAAGTGAAACTAGCTAGATGTAATCAAGTACATAAGTGTAATAAAATGAAAGGGCTCTCTATAGTATTAATTGGAAAAGTAAGGGGATTAATTAATAAGGTTTGTAAGAGATAAGGAGGTTTATTGGTGACAACAATTGGGGATATTGCAAGACTTGCAGGTGTAGCGAAAAGTACGGTATCTCGTTATTTAAATGATGGTTCTGTAAGTGAAGCAACAAAACGGAAAATACAGCATATTATTAAAGAAACGGGCTATTCGCCTAATGCATTTGCTCAAAGCTTAAAGGCAAAGAAACCAAATATTATTGGGACTATTGTTCCTAGATTAGATTCATATGCTTCTTCGCGCACCTTAATTGGAATAGATGAAGAATTAAAGACCATGAATTATCAAATGCTTATTTCTCATTCCAATCTAGATTTAGAACGAGAAATTGAAAATATTCACTCATTAGTAAGGCAAAAGGTTGCAGGGATTATTTTATTAGCGACGGAAATAACGGACCGTCACTTATCGATAATAAAGGAAGTAGATATTCCTGTGCTAATAGTCGGTCAACAGCATAAGGAGATTCATAGTTTAATTCATAATGATTATGAAGCAGCCTATGAAGTGGGGAAATATATTCTATCTCAGGGACATAAAAGAATTGCATTTCTTGGAGTCAATGAAAAAAATGTTGCGGTAGGAATTGATCGAAAAAAAGGTTTTAAAAAAAGTTTGGAGGATATAGCAGATATAGATGTAAGATTTTTTGAAATAAATAGAAATAATGTAGAAGCGTCTTCCGTTGTTTATGACATAATGAATACATTCTGTCCTAGTATCATTATTTGTGCTACAGATAATCTTGCAATCGGTGCAATGAAAGCGGTTTATTCGATGGGGATTTCTATTCCGAATGATCTATCCATTACTGGTTTTGGAGGATACGAAATGACAGAAATGATTCATCCTGGCTTAACCACTGCTAAGTTTTTTTATGAAGATGCTGGAAACCTTGCCGCTAGGAAGATGCTTAGTCTAATAAGAGGAGAGGATACCCCATTGAAAACAGTATCTGGTTTTGAAATCATTTATAGGGAAAGTGTAAGGCAGGTTTAGGAATGCCTATCGTTCAGGTAAGCTGTATGAATATAATAAGGATAAAATAGGTGATAACAGCTGAAGTTTGCAACATTATGCTTCGGCGGTTATCCTTTTAAGAACAAATGAAGGTTGACTCGGGAAAAAGAAATAAATTATAATTCATTATGAAAGCGATTACTGATCAGTGTGTTTATTAAAAATAAAAAAAGTTTGTTAAATTTCCTGACAAGTTTAGCGATTTCTAGGCATACTTTTAGTAGTATATGTGATAATGATAAAGGAACGGAATAACTGGTCTAGACATCTAGATATATAGTTGATGAATCAATTTTAGAAGGGATTAATGAAATCATGATAACAGATGAACAACAGGAATTAGTTTTAAAAAACTTATGCATTTACACAGAATCAGGCATTTTTCCAAAAGGGTATATGGTAATAAAGGGTGGAAAAATCGATACGATAGGTTTAATGGAATCCTTTCATGAAGAAGACTGGAGTAATATGCGAATAATAGATTTCCCTATGGGGATGAATTTAATTCCAGGATTCATTGATATCCATATCCATGGAGCAAATGATGCAGATGCGATGGATGGGTCATGGAATGCCTTAGAAAGAATGGCCGATACTTTACCAAAGGAAGGGACAACAAGCTTTTTAGCAACGACAATGACGCAAGATGCAGAAAGTATCGAAAAGGCGCTGTCTACTATTGCTCAGTATCTCGGATCTGCTAATCAAACTGGAAAAGCAGAAATAATCGGAATTCATTTGGAAGGTCCGTTTATCTCAGAAAAAAGAGTAGGGGCGCAGCCAATCCAGTCTGTTAAAAAGCCTGATGTAGCCCTTTTTAAAAAATGGCAAAGACTAGCCCAAAATCACATCAAGCTTGTTACAATGGCACCTGAGGAAGATGAAAACTTCGAACTTGTTCGCTATTTAAAGGGTGAAAATATTGTCCCATCAATGGGGCATTCAGATGCTGTTTACGATCAAGTACTATCAAGCATTCAAGCGGGAGTTAATCATGTTACACATCTTTTTAATGGCATGAGAGGCCTCCATCATCGTGATCCTGGAGTTGCAGGTGCAGCTTTGCTTCATTCAGAGTTAGTGGCAGAAATGATTGTTGATGGTGTACATATTCATCCAGAAATCGTTAAGCTTGCTTTTTTCCAAAAGGGTGTTGATCATATCATTCTAATTACAGATAGTATGCGTGCCAAATGGCTTGACGATGGTATTTCCTCATTAGGCGGACAAAAGGTAATTGTGAAGGATGGGAAGGCTTTATTGGAAAATGGTGCCCTTGCTGGAAGTACCCTAAAAATGAATGATGCTATCAATAATATGATGAATTTCACAGGATGTACATTGCAGGATGTAGTAAAGATGGCTTCTTATAATCCAGCTAAGCAAATAGGAATTTTAGATAGAAAAGGAAGTATTGCAAAAGGCAAGGATGCAGATTTAGTCGTATTAGATGAAAATAATCAAGTTGCATTAACAATTTGCAATGGACAAATCGTTTATTCAAATGGAGGAGTAACAGCATGAAACTAATTGAAGTACAAAATTATGATGAAATGAGCAAATTAGCTGCGGAAATAATTATTGAGCAAGTCCAAACGAAGACAAATAGTGTTTTAGGACTTGCAACTGGTGGTACTCCGGTAGGTATGTATCAATATTTAATGAAGGATTTCACCCAAAATAAAACTTCCTATGAGCAAGTAATTACACTCAATTTAGATGAATATATTGGGTTGGAAAAGGACAATCCACAAAGCTATAGCTATTTTATGAAAGAGCAATTATTTAACCATATTAATATTCCAGAAAATCAAACATACTTGCCATCTGCCAAAAGTGTTCACGATGAAGAGGCAGGTAGAAATTATGAAAAGCTTATTGAAACAGTAGGTGGAATAGATATGCAAATTTTAGGAATTGGAGAAAATGGGCATATCGGTTTTAATGAGCCGGGGACTTCTTTTTCTTCTACTACAGGTATTGTAAAACTAGCTGACTCTACAAGAGAAGCAAATGCACGCTATTTTACTAAAATGGAAGACGTGCCAACACATGCCATCTCTATGGGGATATCCACCATCATGAAAAGTCGACAAATCGTGTTACTTGTTTCCGGAGTGAAAAAAGCTCCAATTTTAAATCAGTTATTCCAAACAGATGTGAACGAGAATCTACCTGCATCTATTTTGAAAAAACATCCGGATGTTACGGTAATTGCTGATCAGGAAGCACTTTCGATTTTAAAAGAAAAAAAAGGGAGTGTGTTTAGTTGATTATAAAAGATTCGCATATCCCCATTTATTATCAATTAGAGATGGAAATAAAAGAAATCATTAAAGAATTAACACCAGGGGATCCGATTAGTTCAGAACGGGAATTTTCGGAAAAGTACGGGATCAGCAGGATGACGGTACGTCAAGCAATAAATAATTTAGTAGCAGAAGGTGTTCTTGTTCGTCAAAGAGGAAAAGGAACTTTTGTTGCTACTCCTAAAGTAGAACAGGAGCTTTCTGGGCTGACAAGTTTTTCAGAAGATATGCGTTCAAGAGGACTAACTCCGAAAACAAAAATTTTAGATTTTAAGACGATACCTTGTCCAAGAGGGGTTGCTTCTAAATTAAGGATAGAAGAGGAAGAGATGGTCTATGAGTTTAGTCGCTTGCGAATAGCAGATGAAATTCCTATGGCACTTGAAACCTCGTATATTCCGACAGCTTTGATTAAAGAGCTTCAGGAAGAAACTTTGCATGGTTCTATTTATGAGTATGTGGAAAAGACTTTACAATTAAAGATTAGTCATGCCACCCAGACAATAGAGTCAACCTTGTCTCAAAAAAATGAAAGTATACCTCTTGGGATTAAAGAAGGAGCACCTGCATTATTGATGGAACGATATAGTTATTTGGAAAATGGTACGCCTTTTGAATATGTTAAATCTATTTATCGTGGCGATCGTTATAAATTTGTGATTGATATGAAGAGGTCCCAATCATGAAGAAGCATAGAACGACAGAAACCAGTAATGAAAAAAGCCTGTTATTAGATGAATGGAGTTCTTTTGAAATTGTTCAGTTTATGAACCAAGAAGATGGCGGAATTACAAATGCGGTAAAAGAAGCATTGCCAATGATTGCCTTAGCTGTTGATGGAATTGTAGACCGATGGAAGCTTGGCGGGAGAATTTTTGTGATTGGTGCAGGTACTAGCGGAAGGTTAGGAGTAGTAGACGCTGTTGAGCTTGTTCCTACTTTTTCGATTGAAGAGGATCGCTGGATAGGAATCTTAGCAGGTGGTTATGAGGCGATGTGGACCTCTTTAGAAGAGACAGAAGATGACGAACAGCTTATACAATCAACCTTAGAAGATTATAATTTTTCAGCGAGAGATGTATTAATTGGTGTGACCGCTAGTGGGTCCACCCCGTTTGTCCTTGCAGCCATTCATTATGGAAATGAAAGAAATGGATTGACAATCGGGATAAGCAATAATGAAAGTACAATGCTCTCCTCTATTTGTGATTATGGAATTGAAGCAATAACAGGTCCAGAAGTTATTAGAGGATCGACACGTTTAAAAGCGGGAACAGCTCAAAAAATGGTGTTGAATATGCTATCAACCGCATCAATGGTGAGAGTAGGGAAGGTATACCGCAATGAAATGGTAGATATGAAGCTCATTAATAATAAGCTTGTATATCGGGCTGTACAAACATTGATGAATGCGACAGATCTTAGTGAGGCAGATGCTGCAAGAATACTAAAAGAGAATGATCATAATTTGAAAGTATCTATTTTTCGTGTTTTAACAGGTGGAACAAAGGAGGATTCGCTTCATTATCTTGGTGAAGCTGACGGGCATATTAAGCATGCTATTCAATTGTATTATCAAAAAAATTAGAGAATGACTATTTAAAGGAGGGATGCCTAAAAAGAGACAGTAATAGAGAGATTTTATCTTATAAAACAGCAGTAGTTGGTGGCATTATTTTAACTTATTTAATTATTTTTAGGGGGAAGTTAAATGAAATCATACTTACAAAAGCTCGGGCGTGCATTAATGCTGCCAGTGGCTGTTTTACCAGCAGCAGCGTTATTAATGGGTATTGGTTATGCAATTGATCCAAGTGGATGGGGAGCCGAAAGCCCAATTGCATCCTTTTTTATTAAAGCTGGTTCGTCCATATTAGATAATATAGCAATCTTATTTGCAATAGGAGTTGCGCTAGGGTTATCAAAAGATAAAGATGGCGCATCCGCTATGAGTGGTTTAGTTTCCTATTTGGTTGTGAAAACTTTGCTATCTCCTGCTTCTGTAGCAATGTTACAAGGGATTCCTGTAGAAGAGGTGAACTTGGCTTTCTCTAAAATTGAAAATGCATTTATCGGTATATTAGCAGGTGCTGTTGCTGCAGCTTTGTATAATCGTTTTAGTAAGACACAGCTCCCAACAGCATTTGCCTTCTTTAGCGGAAAAAGGCTTGTTCCTATACTTAGTGCTGTTTCGATGCTAATCATTTCCGTCATTTTATTATTTGTTTGGCCAGCAATTTTTTCAGGACTTGTTTCTTTTGGTGAAGCAATTAGTAAGCTTGGAGCAGTTGGTGCTGGTATATATGGTTTCTTTAACCGACTACTTATTCCAACAGGGTTGCATCATGCCTTAAATGCTGTATTCTGGTTTGATATTGCAGGAATTAACGATATTAATAATTTCTGGTCTAATAATGGGGTAAAAGGTGTAACTGGTATGTATCAAGCGGGCTTCTTCCCAGTGATGATGTTTGGACTTCCAGCAGCAGCGCTTGCTATGTATCATACTGCAAAAACAAAAAGAAAAAAACAAGTGGCTTCCTTGATGCTTGCAGCAGGGGTAGCAGCGTTTATAACAGGAGTTACAGAACCAATTGAATTTGCATTTATGTTTGCAGCACCTGCCCTTTATGTAGTTCATGCAGCATTAACAGGTCTCTCTCTTTTTATTGCCGCAAGTTTTCATTGGACAGCAGGCTTCGGATTTAGTGGTGGATTTATTGATTTCTTCTTAAGTTCACGTTTGCCGCTAGCAAATAATCCATATATGCTAATGGTTCAAGGACTAGTATTTGCCGTTATCTACTATACATTATTCCGTTTTCTTATTACTAAATTTAATTTTAAAACACCTGGTAGAGAAGATGATGAGTTAGTGAATGAATCATTAGATCAGGTTGCAGTGACTACAGATAATAAATTTGCTGTGATGGCTTCTGAAATTTATAAAGGTCTTGGTGGCGACAATAATGTCACTTCTGTTGATAATTGTGTAACACGTTTACGGGTTGAAGTAAAGGACATGGATGCTGTTGATCAACAGAAAATTAAAGCAACCGGTGTACCAGGAATCAATATTGTGGGAAAAACAAGCATTCAAGTAATTGTAGGAACACAAGTTCAATTTGTTGCAGATGAGATTGAAAAGATTAGAGAGTAATAAACATTAGAAGGTGAAACAGCCCTAGTTGAAAATAATAGTCTAAAGAAGAATCTTCTAATGGAAATTCAAATGCGGTGGTCCCTCTTTTTTAGGACTACCGCATTTTTTGTAGACTTAAGAAAACTGAGAAATTAGCAGGTTTAACTGTCGGTTATCTAGAATCACCATAGATAGGAAAATACATTAAATGTTGAATATAAAAGTGGAAGGAGCGAGCCATTATGTCGTCTATTGATATTAATTGTGATTTAGGAGAAAGCTATGGTGCTTATCGTATTGGGAATGATGAAGGGATTATACCATTTGTGACAAGTGTTAATATTGCCTGTGGCTTTCATGCTGGAGATCCAACGACCATGAGAAAAACGGTAAAACTTGCGCTTGAGAATAAAGTAGCGATTGGAGCACATCCAGGCTTTAATGATGTACTAGGCTTTGGAAGAAGAGAAATAAATATATCACCTAGTGAAATTTATGATCTTGTTGTTTATCAAATAGGGGCATTAGAGGCAATTGTGAAATCAGAAGGGGGAGCTATGCAGCACGTAAAACCCCATGGTGCATTATACAATATGGCAGCAAAGGATATCCACTTAGCAGAGGCTGTTGCTAAAGCTGTTTATAAGGTGAATCCTGAATATATCCTTTTTGGATTAGCGAATAGTGAAATAATCAGGGCAGGTAAACGATATGGCTTAAATGTTGCTAATGAGGTATTTGCAGATCGCACCTATCAGTCAGATGGTAGCTTAACTCCACGTACACAGGAACAAGCACTTATCCATGATCCGAATTATGCAGCAAAGCAAATACTTCATATGGTCAAGGAGAAAAAGATTGTCTCGGTTCAAGAAGAAGAGGTACCAATTCAAGCAGATACAATTTGTATTCACGGAGATTCAAATGAGGGCTTATCTATCGTAAAAACAATCAGAAAGACGCTCCTTCAGTCTAATATAAGCATTCAAAATTTCAAACAGTCGGAAGCAAAGCATTAATGCTTTGCTTCTCCTATAAAAGACTATGAATCTTTTGAGTTTTCCTAACAAAATAATAGTAGACGCAACGGTTTGATGGAAGAGAGCTAAAAAGAAATAGAAAAATAGCAGAAATTTAATGAAAAAAATGGGACTTTTATTACGATAAGATGTATAATATATTTCATTAATGTTACAAAAATTGATTTGGAAACTATTTTGTAACAAATCTAATGGATAAACACTATCGAGATAGTAACAACTTAATGAGGAAGTTATATGAAGAAACAAATTTGTATGCATTAAATTATTTTTGCTCTCATTAATTTAAATGAAGATTTTTTAATTTGCTATCTTTCCATGGATTCACTGGTTTTGTTGGGAGTGGGAGAAATGGGTTCGATTGATGAGCTCTATAGACAATATAATCAAGAGTTAATTCATTTTTTAATATATTTAGGAGTAAAAAAAGAGGAGGCGGAGGATTTAGTTCAGGAAGTTTTTATCAGAGTTCTTAAAACAAAATGCTCCTTTAAAGGAGAAAGTAGTGAAAGAACTTGGTTATATACAATTGCAAAAAATATCGCTATCGATCATTTTCGAAAGCAAAAAAATTCTTATTCCTTTGATTGTGAAATTCCCATTCATATAAAAGATGAACAGGCACTTCCTGAGGAAATTGCACTACATAAAGAACAACTGGATTGGCTGAATCATTTACTAAAATGCTGTACGGTAGATCAAAAAAAGGTAATCTATTGTAGATATTTAAAAGACATGAGTATTGTAGAAACAGCATTAAATTTAGGATGGTCTGAAAGCAAGGTGAAGACAACACAGCATCGTGCCTTAAAATTACTTCAAAGAAGTCTAGTAAGTTCAAAAAATGTAGATGGAATTTCAATAGGAGGACATAAAGTAGAAATAGAGAGTTAACATAGCATTACCACTCCACGTTTATTGTATATGGAAAGCAGAGGTAAAAAAAAGTGGAGGATAAACCCCCACTTGTCTTTATATGTTATTTTATTCCCTTCATCTTGCTCTGAATCATTGGTGATAACAAGAAAAGGATAATACTTAAGAGGATTGCTATTCCGCCTAAAATACCGAAATAGGCAACTTCCGATATTTTTGTAAATAATGGTGCGATTTGTGCATTAAGTGCTTGAGCAGCTGCACTAGATAAAAACCATAAGCTCATTGTTTGTGCAGAGAAGGCTTTAGGCGCAAGCTTTGTAGTTGCGGATAGTCCTACTGGAGATATACATAGCTCTCCAACAACTACAAGGAAATAGCTTAATACTAACCATAATGGACTTACTAGTGTATTTTCTCCACCAATATAGGCAGGTAACATCATAATGATAAAGGATAAACCTGCAAATAATAATGCAATCGAAAATTTCTTAGAAACAGAAGGCTGTCGATTACCAAGCTTCATCCAAATCCATGCAAATATTGGAGCAAAAATGATGATGAACAACGGATTGATGGATTGGAAAATTGTCGGTGAAAGACTTAATCCAGCAAACTCTAATTGTGTTCGTTTATCTGCATAGGTAGCTAGAATAGTGGAGCCTTGTTCTTGGATAGCCCAAAACATAACTGCAGCTAAGAATAACGGAATATATGCAATTAATCTGGAACGCTCATCACGATCTGTCTTGGGACTGCGATACATAACAGTGAAATAGATAGCGGGAATCAAGAAACCAAGAATTCCAATAATTGTGATGAATGAATCAAATGTTAATATTCCTAAAGAAATAGTAATAGCAAGAATAATGGCAAGGACAACTGCACCAATTCCCATGGAAGAAAAAACTTTTTTCTTTTCCTCTTTTGATAATGGATTTGGCACTACTGTACCAGCAAGACCTAGGTTTTTCTTTTTAGTCATCATAAATACAATTAAACCTAATAACATCCCTACTGCAGCAAGTCCGAAACCAAGATGGAAGCTATAATTCATTCCAATCTCTCCGACAATAATCGGTGCTAGGAATCCACCAAGATTTATTCCCATGTAGAAAATACTAAATCCGGCGTCACGTCGAGCATCCTCTGGACTATACATTTCCCCAACAATACTTGATACATTGGGTTTTAATAAACCTGTTCCGATAACAATTAAGACCATCGAAATAAAGAACATGGTAATACTTCCTGGAACGGCTAAAACAATATGACCAAGCATGATGAAAATACCACCATAGAAAACGGCCATAGACGTACCAAAAATTCTATCAGCAAACCATCCGCCGATTATACCCGACATATATACAAGGGAACCATAAATGGAAACAATAGCTATTGCTGTTCCTTCAGAGATACCTAATCCGCCTTTAGAAACTTCGTAATACATATAATAAACTAGGATGGCTCTCATTCCATAGTAAGAAAACCTCTCCCAAAATTCTGTGAAGAAAAGAGTGAATAATCCTTTAGGGTGCCCAAAAAATCCCTTTTGGGGAACACTGTCCACAATTTTCTGTTTATTTAGTTCTGACATCATGAAACCTCCTCTATTATTTTAATATAATACTGAAAAGGTGCTAGATTTGTCAAAAAAATTTTTATTTCAGCTTTAATATAGGTAAATATAAGGAGAATATACTATTAAAGTCTTAATAATTTCTATTTTTAGAATAGAATAAGTATTTCTAATATAATAATTGAGGAAGGATTACACTAGTATTTGATACGATTTGTGAGTGAATGGAAAGGAGAAATAGTCGAATAATCTAAAAATTGATGATTGCAATTATCAAGTGCGAGGTAGTGTTCGCAAGATTAAGTGATAGATTAACTTTGAGGAGAAAGGCTAAAGATAAAAAGGAAAGAAGATTCCTGCTATAGAAAAACCTGAACAATCATAGTTCCATATGCTTGTTCAGGTTTTTTTATTGGTTTATAAAAGCTGTGATAGTGGCTATTTACTTTTGTCCCAGCCTATTGTTATCAATTAATTCGGAAGTCTCCACTAATGAACTGTCTTACTGACTAAAAAATTCAATTAACAACTTATCATCAGCGAGGGAATGGAAAACGCCCACGATGATAAATTCATGTTATTTATCCACGTACAGCCTTAATTGCTTCTTCACGATTTGGATTATTATAAATAAATGATCCAGCAACAAGAACATTTGCCCCTGCTTCTTTCACTAATACTGCCGTTTCGGCATTAATACCACCGTCCACTTCAATATCAAGTGCCGGATTTAGTTGCTCAGCCAATTGACGAACTTCTCTAATTTTTGGAAGTACATTATGGATGAATGCTTGTCCACCGAAACCAGGATTAACGGTCATTAATAGAACCATGTCAATATCTTCGATGATATGTTTGATTGTATCTACAGGAGTACTTGGATTTAATACTACGCCTGATTTAACCCCATTTTCTTTTATCAATTGAATAGTACGGTGCAGGTGGCGACATGCCTCAACATGTACTGTGATGATATCCGCACCAGCTTTTGCAAATTGTGGTATATAAGAATCAGGATTTTCAATCATTAAATGAACATCTAAAGGTAAAGTTGTAACTGGACGGATTGCTTCTACAATAAGTGGGCCAATCGTAATATTAGGTACAAAATGTCCATCCATGACATCTACATGGATATAATCTGCTCCACCTAGCTCAACGTCTTTTACTTCTTCTCCTAGCTTCGCAAAATTAGCGGAGAGAATGGAGGGTGCAACTTTAATCATATGTATTCCTCCTCTTTCTAGTCTAATATAAGTGCAATAATATACACATGAAAATTATAGCAGAGTGTGAGATATGGAACAAGAAAATTAAAAGCGGTAGCACTATTGCATGGGGAAAGAGGGAATAAAAAATAGTAGCCACTTCATAATTTAGGAGGATGAGAGGAAGTGGCTATTAAAAAATGAATCATGAAATGTAAAGAATTATAATTTATTGATGATTTCTTTTTGAATTTCAGCAGGTGCATCTGCAAAATTTGTGGAAATACAAGTAACTAACATTTCTTTATTTTTATAGAAAGGTTCTTTGTTTTTATTATAGTAAAAACGAACACTTTCTTCCTCTTTAAAAAATTCTTTTCCGATTTTTAATAAAGTAGTTATTGGCAGGCTATTAAAGGATATATTGCTTTCTTCCTGTTTGGCAGTTGGAATTGACTGCTCTTGACCTGCTAGTTTAAATTCTTTCACTACTTTTTTTAGGATTTTTTCTTGAGAGATTACTTGTTTAAACAGTTTTTTGCGCACTCTCTTTTTCTTGGATTGAAGTCCAAAGGATTCTAAAATAAAGTGATGTAACTCTGTATTTTGTGTAACTTCTTCTTGCATTTTACTGATTGTATTCATTGCAAAACTCCTCTAATCTTTTCTTTCAACCCTAAATCCATGGAATATAGGGATTTTGGCACTGAATCATTATATACTAAACTATTAAAAGTACAAAATTTAATTCGGAATCCGAAATAAACATCTGGTGCGAAATGGGTGACTATTAAAAAATTATCTAGCAAACTATAAAGAGAAGGCATATAGCCTTCTCTCTATTACTCTCCTCGTTCTTCAAATAAGCGAGCAATTTCTACAATGACATTTGTCGCTTTTATCATGTTGTCAACAGATACATATTCATATTTGCCATGAAAATTTTCTCCACCTGTAAATATATTTGGGGTCGGTAGTCCCATATAAGAGAGCTGGGAGCCGTCAGTTCCACCACGAATTGGTTGGACAATAGGGCTAATACCGAGATTGTCCATTGCTTTGTAGGCAACATCAACAATTTCTTTTACTGGTTCTATTTTTTCGCGCATATTGTAGTATTGGTCCTTTAAGTTAAACTTTATCGTATTATCGCCATATTTTTGATTTAATTCGACCACAATTTCTTGTAGAACATTTTTTCTTTCTTCAAAAGAATTACGATCAAAATCACGGATAATATAATGGAGATTTGTCTTTTCGACATCTCCTTCAAAGGACAGTAGATGATAAAATCCCTCGTATCCTTCTGTAAATTCAGGTGCCTCACTTGCTGGCAAGCGACTTTGTAATTCCATTGCAATTTTTATACTATTAACCATTTTCCCTTTTGCTGTACCTGGATGCACATTTGTTCCACTTATCGTAATCTTGGCTCCAGCAGCATTAAAGCTTTCGTACTGCAATTCGCCTAAGGGGCCACCGTCAACTGTGTAAGCAAAATCAGCATCAAAGGCTTCTACATTAAATTTATGAGGACCTCTGCCAATTTCTTCATCCGGGGTAAAAGCAACTCTGATTTTTCCGTGTTTAATGTCGGGATTTTCCTTTAGGTAAATAAGGGCAGTGACAATTTCAGCAATACCAGCCTTATTGTCTGCACCAAGTAAGGTAGTTCCATCTGTCGTAAGTAAAGTATGCCCCACATAATTCTTTAGTTCAGGGAAATCGTTTGGAGATAAAGCGATATGTAAAGCTTCATTTAATATAATATCTTGCCCATCATAATTTTCTACTCTTTGTGGACGTACATTTTTTCCTGTGAAATCAGTAGCAGTATCTAAGTGAGCAAGAAAACCAATGGTTGGAACTTTTTTATTCGTATTTGCTGGCAAAGTTGCCATCACATAGCCATTTTCATCAATAGTTACTTCATCTAACCCAATTTCTTTAAGTTCTTCTACTAATAAATTAGCTAGTGTTAACTGTCCTGGAGTAGAAGGACATTCTGCGTTGTTCTCATTCGATTGTGTATCAACAACAGCATATGATATAAAGCGATTTATTATATTTTCTTTCACGGTATTCAACTCCTATTCAAGATATTCTGATTTTATCATAGAAGGAATGAATAATACGAATATAGTGAATTTGCTGCTCACATTTTCGTTGCAATTAAAATAAAGCCATCAATGGAGAAGACTTGTTCACAATTATGTTGAAATTGTGGCTGGTTTGATGATTTATTGGGGTGGCTTTTTAGATAGAATATAGGTATTACTTATTGTAGTGAAGGAGATTTATAAATGAAGAAAAAAAATAGACCAATGATTATTTTCATAGTGATTGCGGTAATCTTGATTGTTTGTTTTGCAGCTATCTGGTTGTTAAACAGTAATCGTATTAATGCTATTGAGGATTTAACGAAAATAGAAGCATCCTCTACATTCAATCAGCAAGATGAGGAATATATCGTTTATTTTTGGCAAGCAACCTGTACATATTGTAAGCAAATTGAAGAGGATGTTATTGAGTTTAGCAACAGTGGAGACGTTCCAATTTATATTGTCGATATGCAGGAAGAAAAGAATGAATCTAGCTGGTATGGCTGGGAAGCCCACCATAAAGAGCATGACAAAATAATAGGTAAAATAGTGGACGGAAAAGAAGTTTGGAATGATGGAATAAATATAGAGGACTTCCAAAATGATAAAAATATTGCCTGGGGGGTTGTTGCAAATGAGGATAATCAAATTATTGCCACACATAATACAGCCTACGGCAATGAAGCGCCAGAAACCGCGAAGGAAATTGAAATTACTGGCACCCCAACCATGATAAAAATTAAAAATGGTATATTTGAAGATTATGCTGTAGGAGTAGAAGAAACACTTGATATGCTGGGGAAACAAGGTCGATAGAAGGCGGGATAAAACTAAATGGAAAAATATGTAAAGAAGAACAATCTCTAAGTTAGCCCCTTAAATAAAGCTACTTTCTCATGATGGTTATCTATGTCTTTAAATATAGTCAAGTGTAAAAACTATGTTCCAAGTACGAATTTAATGGGAAGAGGCTGTCTACAGGAAGTAGGACCACAAATAGAAGAATTAGGCGTAAAAAGAGCACTATTGGTAACCGATGCTTTCCTAAATGAAAGCGGGATTGTGGCAAAAGTAAAAAAAGTACTCGACGAAACAGAGATAGAGTATGTTGTTTATGCAGAAGTAAAACCTAATCCGACAACAGCAAATGTATATAAAGGAGTAGAAGCATACAAAGAAAATGAATGTGATTTTATTGTATCTGTTGGTGGAGGATCTCCTCAAGACACAGCAAAAGCAATTGGACTTTATGTAACGAATGGTGGAGATATTAGGGATTACGAAGGTGTAGGAAAAACTTCAAAAAAATCAGTACCAATTGTAGCGATAAACACAACTGCTGGAACATCCAGTGAATTCACCATTAACTATGTCATTACAGATGAGGAACGACAAGTCAAAATGGTGATGGTGGATAAAAATTGCCTTGTAACAATATCTGTGAACGATCCTGTGCTAATGGAGGATAAGCCTGCTGCATTAACAGCTGCAACAGGAATAGATGCTTTAACACATGCGATAGAAGCAATTGTTACTCCGGGAGCATATGCAGTAACCGATGCTACCGCTTTAGCTGCAGTAGAGAAGATATTCACTTATTTACCGCGTGCAGTTAAGGATGGACATGATATAGAAGCCCGTGAACAGATGGTATATGTTATGTTCTTAGCTGGTGTGGCATTTAATAATGCAGGTTTAGGATTTGTTCATGCAATGGCACATCAATTAGGGGGCGTATATGATTTACCACATGGTGTATGCAATGCTATGCTCTTACCTATCGTGGAAAGAGAAAATGCTAGACGGGATCCTCATAAATTTCCTGCAATAGCTAAAGCGATTGGTATTTCTATTGAAGGAAAAACGGATAGCCAGTGTGCTGAGGAAGTAATTGCTGCCATAATAAAGCTTTGCCAAACAGTAGGAATTCCAGCAAAATTATCAGAATTAGGTGTAGATGAGGTTGATTTGGATAAATTAGCGAATTTTGCATTAGTAGATGCATGCGCTCCAGGAAATCCATTCCAACCTACAAAGGAAGAAGTCATTTCTATGTTTAAAGAGATTTTATAATAATAACATTTGGCTTCCAAGTAAGGAAAATCATTAAAAGAAATTGAAAAAGAGCGTTATACAGCATAAAAAAAGGATGTCTTAGCAGAGTTATTTATTACAATAACACTTTAAGACATCCTCTTTTTCTTATTCTATTACTCTCTTCAACCCAATACTAGCTAAAGCAGTATGTAAATTTGCACACGTGGTAATCTTGCTAAAGTCGATTCCTAAAGAAATAATCGTTTGAGCAATTTCAGGTCTAATTCCAGAGACAATGGATTTAACTCCAATCAAATCCAAAGCGTGAACTACTTTAAATAAATTATCTGCAACCATTGTATCGACAATTGGTACGCCAGAGATATCTAAAATGAGATATTCGATTTTTAAATTGGCAGATTCTTGTAATGCTACCTCTAAAATTAATTGCGAACGTTGTGTATCTATTTCGCCGATAAGTGGGATAATCGCTGTTTCTTTCGCGATTGGAACAACTGGTACAGACAGTTCTTCTAATGCATTATAGGCAAGCTTCATTATCTTTGTATTATGTTCTTCATAAATATGCCCAATATAAGCACTTATTTCATCGAGAATCGGATCAATAATCTTTCCTACATCCAACATAGTAATTGGTGCAAAAGACTTCTGCTCCAATTCTTCTGTAAATACGTCCCAAATAACATTTCGATAAATGGATAGGGAGCGAAGGGCGGATTGTAAAGGAATATGATTCCTTACAAATGCTTCTGCAGTTTTTTCCGACCATTGCTGTATTTCATCTGTATCTTTATTATCCTTTAATGATTCAGCTAAAATGAAAAAGAGTTTCGCATTCCATTTATGCATATCTTCTTTTAGATAAGGTAAGGATAAATCAGAGGTTTGCTGTAAAAATTGAGATAGCAATGTATTTGTATTTTCAGCAAGGATGTTCTTGTTTTTTATGATTTTGTTACCTATATAAGCTAATTCATCCTTCAAAACGGCTCACTCCTAAGTATAAATCTATTTATAGTATACATGTTCTTTCCTAATATGTGGAGCAAATGAACTTCTATAATGTCTTTGGATAAGGTCCTGTGGAATTTCTTAATACCAAGTTAGGCTTATACACATAGGACAATGGTAAAGTTCCTTTCTCTTCCACTGCATTGACAATCCATTTTGCTGCATCTAAGCCCATATCCATTTTTGGGTGGGATACAGAAGTTAATTTAACCTCAGAGGCTTCGGCTAAGAATGAATCATCATAGCCAATGATGGAGATATCATCTGGAATGGATAAATGTAAGGAGCGAAGATACTGGATTACTTGGATGGCAAGTTGATCATTATAGCAAATAATAGCGGTCGGTCTATTATCTGTTTTGAAAGTCTCTGCCAATCGCTCCATGGGAAATTTAACTTGATTTTCGGTAGAATAATTAATCAGCATTTCTGGGAAGAACGGAATCGAATAAGCTTTATATGCTTGTATGAATCCTTTCATTCTATTAATTCCTTGCAAATCATCGGATTTAAATAATCCAATGATTTTTTTATGCCCAAGCTTTATTAAATGCTCTGTCGAAATAAATCCACCATATTCGTCATCCACCACTAAATGAGGGGGAGAGAGCTGTGGATAAAATTGGTTAATCATTAAATAAGGGATTTTATTTTGCTCTAACTCTAAATAAAACTTCATGTTTGGATTGAAGACATTTGTTTTAGTCGGTTCAATAATTAAACCGTCAATGTTTCTGTTTAACATTGTCTGAAGACATTGTTTTTCTTTTTTTATATCATTGTCCGTACAAGCGAAAGTGAGTGAATATCCATGATCTGTTAAATAAGATTCAATTCCTTTAATAATGGATGGGAAAATATAGTCTGATATATATGTTGTAATGACACCAATATTTTTCGTTTTCTTTAATGGAAGCTGAGATTGGGATAATGCCATTTGTGTAGAAGGAATCTGCTGATGGGAAACAAAAGTACCAGCACCCTGTTCTCTGTACAGCCAGCCCTCATGTACTAAATCGCCTAATGCTTGACGAATCGTATGTCGACTTACCCCAAACATTTTCCCCAACTCATTTTCTGAGTATATTTTTTCTCCGGGCTGCACTTTACCGCTAGTGATCCAGTCCGTAATTTTTTCTTTCACCATATTGTATTTTGTTGTTTGTGCCACTGTTTCACCGCTTTCCATTGTAGTTAACGATGTTAACTTATACGTACAATAAAAATCATAGAGATATCGTATCAAAAATAGGCTTAAAAGACCAATGTTTTCTTTGATAAAGGGGGGGAAAGTCGGGTGAGAGGCACAAGAAAAAGAAAACATAGAGTTTAGCAAGGAAATAGTGAAAAATGATGTGGCAAGTATAATCCTTCTTATTTATTATACGTACAAGTTTATATACAATATCTTTTTCATAAAAGGATGTTTTGAAAACGTATTACTAAATTAGTTGACAACTTGTATATACATGTTATGATGGAAGGGAAGGAAAACATAAAAAATTCGTTCTTATGGTGTTGCGTAGAGTACTAAATCAAAGAAAGTTGATATTCATTATGATGTCGACCGGTTTGTGTGCAGATGAGCATAAGGTATTTGAACTTATTCTAATAAATTTAATGGAAAAAAACACAGATACTAAAATCGAGGGCACTGAAAAAGTCTAGTTCTCCAAATAAAATGAGGTTTTATTTATTTGAAAGCGAATAATAAGTTGGTTTGGAGAGGCGTCCGCTCGACTCCTACGGGAGATGCGAGAAAGTCCGAGACCCTGCAGGAGCGTAGCGACGAAGCGGCTCGGCGCTCGCCCCGTGGAAAGCGAGCGGCAAGCCTCGGAAAACAAAAACCTACACTAAGTTAGAAAGGTTTGGTAACTACCGATTCACCAGGTAATTCACTTTTTCAGTGGCCTCCTAAAATCATTACGTTTTTTGAGATAAAGGAAAAGGACATAATTCTCACATCGGTGGTGTAATAGATGGAACAAGCATGGTGGCAAAAGGCAGTAGTATATCAAATTTATCCGAAGAGTTTTCAAGATACAACTGGAAATGGAGTAGGAGATATTCAAGGAATAATAAAAAGACTAGATTATTTAAAGGAATTAGGGGTAGATGTCCTGTGGCTAACACCTATTTATGCTTCCCCACAAAAAGATAATGGCTATGATATTAGTGATTACTATGCCATTCATCATGAATATGGAAATATGGATGACTTTGATCAGCTATTAAATGAAGCTCGTCAAAAAGGGATAAAAATAATTATGGATATTGTCGTTAACCATACCTCCACAGAGCATGAGTGGTTTAAACAAGCCGCCTCTTCTAAGGATAATCCTTATCGTGATTTTTATATTTGGAAAGATGGAAAAGAAGATGGAAAGGAGCCAACAAATTGGCAGTCAAAATTTGGTGGGAATGCGTGGCAATATGATGAAAAGACAGATCAATATTACTTACATCTCTTTGATGTAAGCCAAGCTGATTTAAATTGGGAGAATGAACAGCTACGCTATGAAGTTTACAAAATGATGAAATTCTGGTTTGAAAAGGGAGTAGATGGCTTCCGTCTAGATGTTATTAACTTAATTTCAAAAAATCAGGATTTTCCAGATGATGATGGTTCAGTAGCACCTGGTGATGGAAGAAAGTTTTATACAGATGGTCCACGTGTGCATGAATTTATCCATGAAATGAATCAAGCTGTTTTTTCAAAATATGACAGTATGACAGTTGGGGAGATGTCTTCCACAACATTAGAGCATTGTATTAAATATACAATGCCAGAACGTAATGAATTAAGCATGACCTTTAATTTTCACCATTTAAAGGTAGATTATCCAAACGGAGAAAAGTGGGAAATTGGGGAAATGGATTTTCATGCTTTAAAACAAATTCTATCTAACTGGCAAGTAGGGATGCATGAAGGTGGAGGCTGGAATGCCCTATTTTGGTGTAACCATGATCAGCCGCGGATTGTATCTCGTTATGGAAATGATGGGAAATATCATAAGGAATCTGCGAAGATGCTTGCGACCACGATTCATATGATGCAGGGCACTCCATATATATATCAAGGAGAAGAATTTGGGATGACCGATCCTAAATTTACATCTATTGACCAATACCGTGATGTGGAATCTTTAAATATGTATAATATATTGAAAGCAAGTGGTAAGCCAGAAGCAGAAATCTTAGAAGTCCTACGTAGAAAATCCCGTGATAATTCTCGTACACCTGTTCAATGGAATGGAGAGAAAAATGCTGGATTTACGGAGGGAACACCATGGATAGAAACAGCGAGAAATTATAAAGAGCTGAATGCAGAAAATGCATTAAAGGATAAGGACTCTGTTTTCTATCACTATCAAAAGTTAATTAACCTTCGTAAAGAATACGATATTGTGACAGATGGAGATTATGAGTTACTTGCTCCTGATGATGATAAAATATTTGCTTACCTACGTAGTACAGATAAAGAAAAGCTACTCGTAATAAATAATTTTTACGAGGAAGAAGCGGTATTTACTGTGCCGAAGCATGTTGATACTACAGGATTAACAAGTACAACTCTTCTTTCTAACTATTCAAATTCTCCTTCATTTGGAGAAAGTATTACGCTAAGACCATATGAGTCCATTGTTTATCATTTAAAATAAGACTTCGTTTCCTGCGGAGAAATTTCGCAGGAAATATTTTTAATCAGATTTATGGGAAAATTTTTGTTATTGCGTTAAAATAGAATGAAAGAATCTTTTATTGGAGGTACTAGTTTGTTTAAAAATCTATTTAAAAGAAATAAGGAAGAAAATACGAGTTCAACTAATAATTACATTCAGCCATTAGAAGGAAAATTACTAAATATTAGTGAAGTTCCTGATCCTGTTTTTTCACAAAAAATGATGGGGGATGGTATAGCAGTAGATCCAATTAATGGTGTTTTAGTTGCTCCGGCAGATGGACAAATTATGAATGTATTTCCTACAAAGCATGCATTGAGCATGACGGACAATAGTGGAAAAGAAATCTTAATTCATGTTGGATTAGATACCGTTGCTCTTAAAGGGGAAGGATTCACAGCATTTGTTAAAGATGGAGATAAAGTAAAGCAAGGACAAAAATTAATGGAAATCGATTTTGATGCAATTAAGTCAAAGGTTCCGTCTATTATTACTCCAATGGTATTTACAAACCTAGGCGAGAATGAAAAAATCGTAGTGGAAGGCAACAAAATAAAAATAGGATAAGAAAAATGCTATGGGGAGAAACATCCTCATAGCATTTTTTTATAAAGAGAAAAGTTGAAATAAAACTCAGGTAAAACTGCAGTTGAAAGATAAAAGAAGAAAAGGAAAATCAATCTTTAGCCACAAAAATGTTAGTTTATACTGTCCTACATGTAGGGCGGTATTTTTTGTGAAGTTGATTTTTGGAATATTTCTAATCCTGTTGTTCTTTAGTACCAACTACTACTGTGATAATAGATATATGTTTATTTAGCCAATCTAACAAACAATAATGCTTGTTTACTATTCTGTTGAAAACGGTTTAATTTAAACCAAGGCTTGCTTCCTGTAAGGAGTAATAATAACTTTATTCCATATGAAAAAAGTAATGGGAAAAAAAGTTTTTTCCCACTCTCTCAGAAATTATGCCTATATCTTGTAAAACTTAATGAAACAACCTATGCATAATTAGTGGCCTGTACATATAATGGCATGAAAATACTAAGAGAAGAGGTGAAAGCATGAAAGTTGTCATTTTATGTGGAGGCAAAGGAATGAGAATGAGGGGCTTAACAGAGAACATACCAAAAGCCTTAGCTGATGTGAATGGAAAAACGATATTATGGCACATTATGAAGCATTATAGTGAATATGGACACCAAGAATTTATTCTGCCACTGGGATATAAGGGGGATCAAATAAAGGATTATTTTGTAAATTTAGCTTGGAGAAAAAATAATCTCAAAATAGATTTATTAAACAACCAATATGACATTCTCGAAAAAACAGAGCCTTGGAATATTACATGTATTGATACAGGGCAAGATACGATGACAGGAGCGAGAATTAAACAGTTAGAAGAATATATAGAGGATGATATCTTTCTATTAACATATGGAGATGGCTTATCTGACATAGATTTAGATAAACTAATTGCCTTCCATAAAGAAAAAGGTAAAACAGTTACACTTACTGGAATTAAAAAAAATAATCAATATGGCGTTCTTGATATAGAAGATGGAATCGCAAAGGGTTTTTCAGAAAAACCAATGTTAAATGACTGGATTAATGGGGGATTTTTTGTTTGTAATAAGGATGGAATTTTGGACCGGAATCAGATAGCGTGACGACGGTGCAACAATTAGTAGAAAAAATAGTAATGCAGTGGAAGGATGGCACATGGGAAGTCGATACGTCATACTCCACGGAACATGAGGCAAAGCTTCTAAGCTTGGATATAAATAAAGCAAAGTATAATTTAGATTGGCACCCTAAATGGGATATTGACCAAACCGTATATTATACAATAGAATGGTATAAATTGTATAAAGAAGTAGATGTATAGATTGAGTCAAGTTTTTGTGGGAGTTTTTTTTAGCTCCCTTTTTATAAAGTAAAACTTCTAATTTTGTATCCGTTTTCTAAATGTTTTCTTTCATCAAAATTTCGTCTTTTTCTTTTTTAAAAACCTTTTAATCCCTGTAAGGCAAAGTGAATGGGTTTTCCAATCGCTTGATTTAAGTATGGCAGGTTCTGACGCACGGTTTCTGTTACTAATTTTCTGGATATTTTTCTTTTCGGTTGATGTTCTTTCTTTGATGTATTTAGGCTTTTTTCTTTCTCCCATTTCCCATATATCGTTTGGATGGATAGGTCATCCTTCAATCCAATCCACAAACGTGCCATGCTCATGACGCCTTTTTTGCTCCATGCTCTTCCATTTTTTAATCGTTTGGCTAATTGATTCATCATTGCTTCTGCACTTCCCATTGGTCGATACGCTGTCGTATCCACGCCTTTCTCCTGTAACCAACTACGATAATCTTTTATGGTTTCCTGATGATGCGTTAAAAAGGCGAGGAAATGCTCTAGTTTTTCTTCTTCTTCTGGTGTATCCATTGTTCCTACTGCACTATTCAACTCTAGAAGTAATGTTTCTACCTGGTAGTTTTTTAACGCTCTTCTCATGTAGCGGTATCGAGGATGGCTCTTCATTAGCTGTTTCATCGAACGAGCTACATGAAACCGATCCATGGTGAAAAAGGCGCGTTCCCGAAAATACTCCCGACATGCCGTTATCCAGCCTGCTCCATCGCCATTAATAATAAGCAAGGTTTGGGTAGGATCATACGCATAA